>CAZVUT010000031.1:0-20437 GCA_964630155.1 uncultured Synergistaceae bacterium | reverse complement strand
TTCGTTCCGCCGTAGTCGACGGGGATGTCGAATGGGGCTCCGTTATGGCCGGACAGAGCTCCGCGCTTGTGAACGACATCCTTCCTGCATCGGAGATAATTCGAATGCTTTTTTCGGAAGCAGCCGGAATTGTTTCCCGAGTGTCGCAGTACGCTGAAAACAGGGAGGTGTAGCCGAATGTATGCTCTGATCTTCCCGGGGCAGGGCTCGCAGGAAGTCGGGATGGGGAAGGACCTTGCGGAACGTTTCTCCGCTGCCCGCGGTATTTTTTCGGAGGCTGACGACTCACTGGGTTTTGCTTTGAGTCGCGTCATTTTCGAAGGGCCTGACGAAGAGCTGAAGAAGACTGCATTGACCCAACCTGCCATTATGACGGCGAGCATCGCCGCTTTGACGGTTCTGAAGCGGGAATATGGATTGGCCGGGAACCCGGATTTCGTCGCCGGACATAGCCTCGGAGAGTACACCGCGCTTGTCGCCGCAGGAGTTCTTTCATTTGCGGATGCGGTGCGTCTTGTCCATATTCGCGGCGCTCTTATGCAGGATGCCGCTCCTGAAGGGACAGGCGCCATGGCCGCAATAATAGGGCTGGATGACGAAGCCGTCAGTCGGATTTGTGAGGAGATCGCTCCGGACAGGGAATGTCAGCCGGCGAATTTCAATGCTCCGGGGCAGGTTGTCGTATCCGGTCTCGTCGGTGCGGTTCAGAAGTTCATTGAAACTGCGAAGTCACGAGGGGCGAAGAAGGCAATTCTCCTGAATGTAAGCGCTCCCTTCCACAGCGCGCTTATGAGAAGCGTCGCCGACCGGCTCGCCGCTGAATTCGAAAAGTGTTCCTGGTCCGATGCCTCGATTCCCGTCGCGGCGAACGTCTCGGCTTTGCCGGTCTCGTCTGTGAGCGATATCAGGAAGAGCCTGTACGAACAGACGTACAGCCCTGTTTTGTGGTCCAAATCGGTGGAGTACATGGCCGATAAGGGAGTGTCGCTTTTTGCCGAGATCGGCCCGGGAACCGTCCTGTCCGGACTTGTAAAACGTTGCAGGAAGGGATTGACGACGATGTCCGCATGCGACCCCGAATCGCTGGAGGAGGTCTCTCATGTCCTGCGAAACAGCTGAAGGAACTGAAAAGGCGGCCGTGAAGGTTGCGCTCGTTACCGGAGCGTCCAAGGGAATCGGGAGCGCCGTGGCGCTCGGTCTTTCCCGACGTGGATTCGCCGTTGCGGTGAACTACAGATCCGGAAAGGACGACGCGTTTTCGCTCTGCGACCGGATTCGCGGGGAGGGCGGCATGGCGGTTCCGCTTCACGGGGATGTCTCGAAAGCCGAAGACGTTGCGCGCCTTTTTGCAGAACTCGACGAAACACTCGGAGGGCCGGATGTCCTGGTCAACAACGCCGGCATTACGCGCGACGCGCCCCTCATGCGAATGAAGATCGACGATTGGGACTCGGTACTATCCTCCAATTTGACGTCGGTGTATTATTGCTCGAAGGAAGCGGTTCGCAGAATGGTGAAAAAGCGCTGGGGCCGGATCGTCTCAATATCATCCGTCGTGGGACTCGTGGGGAATGCGGGCCAGACGAATTACGCCGCGACAAAAGCCGGTGTCGTTGGCTTCACGAAATCCCTGGCGCGGGAATACGCATCGCGCGGTATTACGGCGAATGCAGTCGCCCCGGGGTTTATCGAAACCGAGATGACAGGCGTCCTCAAGGAAAATATCCGGGACGCGATGCTCCGGAACATACCGCTCGGCCGGTTTGGAAGCATGGAGGATGTCGCTTCTGTCGTCGCGTTTCTCGTTTCGGACGACGCGTCCTACGTGACCGGTCAGGTTATCGCCGTCGACGGCGGCATGACGATGTGCTGAGATATGCTGTTTGAAAGGGGGTGAACGGAGGATGAAAAAGGAAGAGATCATTGCGCGTCTCAAGGAGATCATTATCGATCGTCTTGACGTCGAAGAGGAGCAGATAGCCCCGGAAGCCTCTTTCGTAGAGGATCTGGGAGCTGATTCTCTCGATATTGTCGAACTTATCATGGGAATCGAAGAAGAGTTCGACATCGAGATTCCCGACGAGGATGCGGAAAAACTGACATCTGTCGGGGAAGCGATGAAATACACCCTGTCGAAACTTGGAGTGGAAGAGTGATCTTGTTACGTATCCTCAGGGGGAAGCCGACTCATCGCTTCCCCTTTTTCTGTATTATATCCACTGGAAGCCGAAGGAGTGACGTTCAGTGAGGCGAGTCGTTATTACGGGTCTCGGGGCCGTGAGTCCCATCGGACACGGGAAAGACGTTTTCTGGAAAGCCCTCGAAGAAGGGAAAAACGGTATCAGCTCCTTTACTACCGTTGATATAGATGATTGCCCCGTGACTTTCGGCGCTGAAATCAAGGATTTCAATCCGACGGACTGGATGGAATCGAAAGAGGCGAAACGTTCCGACCGAGTCATACAGTTCGCGGTTGCGGCGTCGGAGCTGGCCGTTCAAGACGCCGCCCTCGACGTGAAGACTCTCGACCCGTATCGTTTCGGCGTGTATATCGGGACGGGGCAGGGCGGCATCGAAACGACCTTCAACAACTTCAAGACCATGATGGAGAAGGGCACCCGCCGCATCAGTCCTTTTTTCATCCCGATGATGATAAGCAATATGTCCACGGCGTACGTCGCAATACGTTTCGGCGCCAAGGGACCGAACATTTGCGTCGTGACGGCGTGCGCTACGTCGATCAACAGCATGGGAGAAGCGTATCACACGATCCTGCGGGATGACGCGGACCTGATCCTCTCCGGTGGAACGGAGGCGGCGCTCCGTTCCATCAGCATCGGGGGCTTCGCCGCCATCAAGGCGCTTTCAACGCGAAACGACGATCCGGAACACGCATGCAGGCCGTTCGACCGGGACAGGGACGGCTTCGTCATGGGAGAGGGCGCCGGCGTCCTGCTCCTCGAGGAACTCGAGCACGCGAAGCGGAGGGGCGCGCACATCTACGCCGAACTGGTCGGATACGGTTCCACCTGCGACGCTTCCCACATTACCGCGCCCGATCCCGAGGGCGATGGAGCGGTGCGGGCCATGAGAAACGCGATGACGCAGGCAAAATGGCTGCCGGAAGACGTGGAGTACATCAATTCCCACGGCACCGCGACGGTCTTGAACGACAAAACCGAGTCGCTGGCGATTCGCAGGCTCTTTGGGAACCATACGGATTCCGTTCTCGTCAACTCGACGAAGTCCATGATCGGCCATTGCCTCGGAGCGGCGGGCGCTCTGGAGACAATTGCTTCGATTATGGCTATTGAACGGGGCGTTGTTCACCCGACGATCAACTACACGACCCCCGATCCGGAGTGCAACATCAATGTCGTCGGACCGGAACCGGTATATCGGCAGATTTCGCGGTTTCTGGTGAATAACTTTGGCTTCGGCGGACACAACGGAGTCCTGGCCATACAAAAATTCGAGGAATAGCCCGGATAGATGACAAGCCGTCTTGACAAACTTGACCGCCTGCAGGAAAGGCTTGAGTACCGGTTCAGGAATACGGGGCTGCTCGAAGAGGCCCTGACGCATTCGTCCTATGCGCACGAGCATGGCCTCGCGAACTGGAACGAACGTCTGGAATTCCTTGGGGACGCGGTCCTTGAAGTGGGTGTTTCGCGGTTCCTCTACGAATCGTACCCGCAGCTTACCGAAGGAGAGCTGACCCGCTATCGGTCGAGTGTCGTATGCAAGAACGCGCTGATCCGATGGGCCGATCACATGCAACTGAGATGTTTCCTGTGTTTGGGAAAGGGAATGGAGACGTGCGGGGAAAGGCACAGCGTCTTTGCGGATGCGTCCGAAGCTGTGATCGGCTCGGTTTTTGTCGACGGAGGATACGAAGCCGCGGAAGCCCTGATCTATCGCTATCTTCTTTTTCAGTCCGGGGAAAGGAATACGGATCTTTCTCTCGATCCGAAAAGCGCTCTCCAGAGATATATTCAGGAAAAAATGCCCGGCGGATTGAATTATTCCGTTACGTCGGTCACCGGACCTTCGCATGCCCCTTTTTTCACCGTGACGGTGGAACTGGAGCATCGTGTCATCGGCGAAGGGAGCGGGGCTTCACGACAGGAAGCGGAGTTTGATGCGGCGAAAAACGCCTTGTCGGCTATTATGGCTTCGGATAGCGCCGTGTGTGTTCATGGAGAACGATGAAACGGATTCTCGTTCTCCTTTTTCTCTTCTTGTTCCCGGGAATAACCGTGGCGAACGATACAATGGATGTCTGGACGACGTCCCCATGGCTCGCGCTTATCGCCCGTTTTATCGGAGGGGTCTATGTCGAAGTGCGTCCTGTCACTGCGTGGAAAGAAGATTCGTTAACCGTACGACTTGTCCAAGCGAGAGACGTTCCGTTCGGAGCGCGTATCCTTTGTCTTGACGGAGACGATCTGAGGGAACATGGTTTTACTTTTTCCGACTGGAAACAGGCCAGGCAACTCTACGATTTCCTTCCGTTCCCGCAAAGCGAAACGAACTCGTATCTCTCTGATCCTTCGGTCCTGCCCTTCGTAGCGCAACGATTGCTGATCGCCTTGTCCGAATGGGACCAGGCGCATTACTCGTATTTCCAGCGACGGCTTGCCGAATTCCAGACGAGGCTGGAAAGCACCGTCATTGTGGGCCGGAAGATGCTTTCCGGGACGCGTGTCGTCGATCTGACGGGGTGTTCGACGCAATTTTTGAAGGCGGCGTCCTGCGTTCTCGAAAACCCATCACCGGCAAGCTTAGATCTCTGGAGCAAAGGCGAAAGAAAAGAAGAACTCCTGTCGTATATTACCGAAAAGATACGGACGGATCGCCTTCCGGTCGTTGACGATCTTACGTCGGCAGCCATCAGGGGCGTTCTTGCATCGACCCCGGGAGTCGCCAGGCTTTCCCGTCCCGCTATCGATCAGGATATTCTTCTTTCTTTTTATGACCGGTACCTGTATCTGTGGAATCTGACGGGGCGAGGCAAGAGCGAAATCTCTTCGTCGAAAGGAAAGGAACCGAAGCGATGAGGATGATCGCGCTCAGATAGGGAAACGGACCGCTCAAGGACGAAAACGACGCCATTCCGGAAAAAAGAGGGCCGGTCATCATGCCGAACGTGAAGCATATGTCGTAGAACCCCATCGTGTGTCCCGTACCGTAGACTTTCCCCTTCATGGCCGCCATGGAAGCAAGCGCCGGAGACGCGAGCGCGTGTCCGACGCCGAAGAGAACGCTGCCCGCGGCGAGAGCCTCGAACGTTCCGAAAAACGGGATGAGAAAGAGCGTGCAGGAGGAGGCGATTCCGCCTGCCGCGACAAGAAAATTCCGGGGCAGGCGGTCCGCGACGCGTCCTGTGTACCCCTGGAGAAACCCCGTCGCGAGGGAATTCAGCGAGACGACGATCCCGATTTTTGAAAAAGAAAGCGACAGACCGGATGCCAGCATAGGGAGCATCATGAGCATGGACCCCCTGCAGACGGCCGAGAGAAACTGATAGAAGAATACCCACCGGAGCACATCGTCCCTGCATAACCTCAGAAATACGCTGATTCCGCGCCGGGAATCCCCATTTTGCGCCCGTATCGGTTTGAGACCCGCCGGAACGACTGTATAGACGAGAACGAGAGCGCCTCCGGTCAGGACAGTCATAACGATGAACGGAGCCGCCATGCCGAAGTGGTCCGTCAGAACGCCGCTGATGAGCGGGCCGATTCCTATTCCGACGAAGAGGGCTCCCTGCAGGGAGCCCATAACCGAGCCCTCACTCCCGCTTCCGGATAGTTCCGCCCCGATGGCCATGGCGACCGGGACAACAAGCGCCGAACCAAGACCGTGGAAAAAACGAATCCCGATAAGGAAGGACGCCGATGCGGCGCGGGGATAGAGAAGCGAGGAAACAGCGTAAATCGCGAGCCCTGCGCAAAGAAGCTTTTTCCTGTCGTACCGATCCGAAAGATCTCCGGACAAAAACAAACCGCCGATGCGCGCGAGCGAAAAGGCGCTGAATACGGCTCCAAGAAGGACTCCGCTCGCACCGAGCATCGAGGCGTATAAAGGCAGTATCGGGCTTATGACGCCCACACCGAGCATCGCGGTGAACATACATAAAGAAAGGACGGCAAGAACGCCGCCCTCAGATTTCCAGGTGAAAAGCCGAGTTCTTTCCATAATCAGTCAACCAAATGAATGGTCCCTTTCCCCTCCTTAACGCGGCCGATAATCGCGGCATGCAGGAAACCAAGAGCTCGAATGGCATCTGTGACCCCTTCGGCTTTCTCTCGGTTTACGACGAGGAGAAGCCCTCCAGACGTCTGGGCGTCGAACGCCATGTCGACGTGCGTCTCCGGACAGGAGGCATCGTCAAGCACCCTGTCCTGATACGCAATCCGGTTATTGTACGTGCCTTCAGGCAGGAGCCCCATCTCGGCAAGTTGGATGACTCCCGGAAGTAAAGGGATATTCGACATCGACAGACTGATATCCAGGCGTCCGTCGGATATCATGTCGAGCGCGTGTCCGATGAGCCCGAACCCTGTCACATCCGTACCTGCGTTGATTTCCGGCAGAAGGTTCGGATCGAGACGGACGGGGACATCGTTGAGTGTCATCATCCAGCGTATCGCTTCTTCGGTCCAGCTCGCGTCGCCTGCCATATCGGCCTTGATCGCCGTCGCCATAACGCCCGTTCCGAGCGGTTTCGTGAGGATAATCGCGTCTCCGGGACGGGCTCCCGAGACCTTCCAGATCCGCCCCGCAGGGACTTCTCCGAAAACGACGAGCCCGAATTTCGGTTCTTCGTCTTCGACACTGTGTCCTCCCGCAAGGAAGGCTCCGGATTCCGTCACTTTTTCCATTCCGCCGGCAAGTACGGCTTGGAGGATGGAAAGATCAAGCTTCTTTGACGGAAATCCAACGACATTGAGGGCGATGAGCGGGCGACCGCCCATCGCGTAGACATCGCTTAGCGAATTCGCCGCGGCGATGGCCCCCCATTGCTTCGGATCATCGACGACAGGGGTGATGAAATCAACGGTCAAAACACCGGCGCGCTCGTTGTCAATCTTCCAGACGGCCGCGTCTTCTCCGGAATCCCAATCCGTCAAGAGGAAATCTCCATGCCTTTTGGGTAACGACTGTAAAACTTTCGCAAGGTCCGCCGGACCAATTTTCGCGGCTCAGCCGCTCGTTCGAGACATTTCCGTCAGACGCACGGGTACTCCCTCCTTTCGCAGAATCGGTATTGTACACATTATAACAGGGAAGACCGCAATGCGGGAAATGACGCGTGTACGACATCCGCCGCAGCGAATTGCCGAATCCCATCCCGGGTCGACACGATCAGCTCGCCTGTATCGCAGATGTCCAGCGCCTTCCCTTTGAATTCTTCTTCCCCGGTATTAACGAGGACATCTTGTCCCAGCGAGGAACAGGACGTCCGGTATGAATTCAGGAAGTCCGCAGTATCGTTTTCAAGCCGACGGACTTGTCGAAGAAGTTCGGTCAGCACTTTCGCGGCCAGATGTCCGCGGTGAACGTGTTCGCCGGCAGCCGCCTTCAGGGATGTCATGTATTCCGACAGTTCTTTCGGGAAGTCAGCGGCCGCCGTGTTGACATTGATTCCAACACCCGTCACGACGAACGAGATCCGGTCCTGGTCGAGAAACGCCTCTGAAAGAATTCCGGAAACCTTTCTTCCCGAGAACAGAACGTCGTTCGGCCATTTCAGTGAATAGCCTACGCGAGTCTCCTCTTCGATCGCCTTTCGGACCGCCATTCCTGCCGCAAGATTTACGAGCTGCAGCTGATGTGGTTTCAGTCTGGGCGAGAGAACCACCGACATCGCGATTCCCTCGGCAGGAAGCGTCGTCCAGGAACGATCGAGCCGCCCTCTTCCCCGGTGCTGGTTTTCTGCGAGAACAACAGTGCCGTGCGCAGCGCCCTTTCGTGCAAGTTCTTTTGCAACGAGTTGGGTGGAGGATACGGCCCCGTACAAATACACCGTTCCGTTCCACTCCGCCGCGTCGCTCATCGACGCCGCAATCAGAGAAGGAGCGAGATCGTCTTCCGGAAGGGACTCGAGTCTGTATCCTTCGTGGGGTTTTCCGGTAATACGGAATCCTTCGTTCAGAAGGCTCCTGATGTTTTTCCATACCGCCTGGCGCGTGCATCCAAGAGAGCGACAGAGCGAATTTCCGGAAATGGCGGAGTCTCCGGACTCAAGAAGAGATTTCAGGATAGCGGTTTTTTGAGGCGTCGATCGTGAATCCACAAGCGCTCATCGCCTTTCTCCAATAATCCTGAAAAGAAATGATATAATAAAAAACCATGTCAAACAATGGATTTTATACCCAAAGGGGGAATTAACGTGGGACTTTTCCCGAACACCACGGTATTGGAGGAACTGCATTCGCTCTTGCGAGAGCTGCAGGACAGTCTTTGACGTCGCGACAATTACGGACAGGATCGCCATTCTAGAGGAAAGGACCGTAACTCCGAATTTCTGGACGGGACCCGATGTCGAGACCGTTTCGAGAGAGCTGGCTCACCTGAAGGAGCTTCAGACGGCGTGGGTGACGCTCGAAAAGGAATATGACGAACTGTCTTTTCTCGAGACCATGCTGCGGGAAACTGACGATCCGGAGTTCCAGAGAGAGTACGAGTCGAGAACGGCGGCCTTGAAGGAAGCCATGGAGCAGAGGAGACTCCTCCTTCTTCTTGATGGGGAATACGACGCCGCGAATGCCATCGTATCGGTTCATGCCGGATCGGGCGGTCTCGATTCGCAGGACTGGGCTGAGATGCTGTATCGAATGTACTCGAGATGGGCCGAACGAAACGGATACTCCCTCAAGATATACGATATGCAGCAGGATGAAGAGGCCGGGATCAAAAACGCCACATTTCTTGTGGAAGGGACGTATGCGTACGGGCGCCTTAAGGCGGAAAAGGGCGTCCACCGTCTCGTCCGGATTTCTCCTTTCGATGCGGCGAAACGACGGCATACGAGCTTCGCGTCGGTTCAGGCCGCACCCGAACTTCCCGATTCGGTGGAGATCGAAATCCGCCCGGAAGATTTGAAAGTCGATACGTTCCGGTCGAGCGGAGCGGGCGGCCAGTATGTCAACAGGACGGATTCGGCTGTTCGTATCACGCATCTGCCGACCGGAATCGTCGTCGGGTGTCAGAACGAACGCTCGCAGCACATGAATCGTCAGGTTGCGATGAACGTGCTTCGTGCGCGCCTTTTTGAAAAGGTTCTTCAGGAACGACAAAATCAGTTGGATCAACTTCAGGGAGAAAAGAAGGAAAGCAGCTGGGGGAATCAGATCCGCTCCTACGTGTTGCACCCGTACACGCTCGTCAAGGATCACAGAACGAGTTACGAAACGGGGAATGCTCAGGCTGTCCTCGACGGTGATATCGGCGGATTCATATCCGCATATCTCAATTGGAGCAAGAGAAATGCAGGCAAATAGAAAGATCTGTCTTTGCATCCTTGTGCTCTGTTGCATATTGTTCGAGAGGGGAAACGCCATCGCTTCGGTTCCGGGAAATACATTCCGGCCGAGCTCGCCCTATCTTTCAGTCTCCTTCGTGAAGCCGGGAATGAAAGGAAATGTCCTCACCGTCGTAAAAGATCGCCGGATCCTATCTTTCCCTGTGGAAGTCCTCGCGATTGTGCCGCAGCACGGGGAGCCGAGAAATCTCATAATGGTGCGGGCGCTGGGAAAAGATATAGAACGAATTGGCGGGATAGCCGCGGGAATGAGCGGAAGCCCGGTTTATATCGGAGGCAAGCTCGTTGGCGCCATCGGATACGGATGGAATTTCGCGGACCATACGCTTGGCCTGGTGACTCCGATCGAAGATATGTTCCGCGTCTTCGACTGGCCCGATGACATACCCGGAATGGGAGATCCCGTGCGCCTTTCCGAAGCTTCCGGGAAAGACGTGACGTCGGATGACACGAACGCCTTGAATGAGCGGAATGTTCGTACGAACTCCGCTGATCTCGCGTCTCCCATGTGGATTTCCGGCGTCAGCGAACGTGGCGTCGAGCGGATTTCCGAGCTGTTGGGCGCGAGAAGGGTCGTTCGTTCGGGAGCGACGGCAGGGGAGCCGCCCGTCGAATACGGAGCGCGCCTCGCGCCCGGCGACGCCATCGGAATCCTTCTCGCCTGGGGCGACGTCAGCGTCGGGGCCACCGGAACAGTGACTTCTGTTTCCCGGGACGGAAGATTCCTTGCGTTCGGGCATCCTTTCCTCGGCAGAGGGGCGATTGCCTATCCGGTAACCCGGGCCGTCATTCATCACGTTGTTCCGAGCCTTGAAGCTCCTTTCAAAATAGGAACACCGTTGCAGATTGTCGGAACGGCAACCCAGGACAGACCTCAGGGAGTGGGAGGACGATTCGGATTCTTCGCTCCTTCCGTTGATTTATCCCTGACCTTCAAGGACGAAGAAACGGGGCGTTCCGAAAAATCGCGTTTTCACGTTGTATGGGATCCTTTCATTGGACCGAAACTCGCCTCGAATATTTTTATGGGACTCCTGGACGATCGTTGGGGCAGGAAGGGCGAAGGAGTCTCAACGGTTCGCATCGAAGTGGAAGGCAGAGGCATTTCCAAGGGTTGGAACCGATCGAACATGTTCTTCTCGGAAAAGGATCTTGCAGCTGAAAGCTTAACGGAAGTACAAACCCTGCTGAATATGGTTTTCTTGAATCAGTTCAGCGACATACGGCCTCTCGGGGTTCACCTCGATGTCCAGATGACGAAACGCCCCAAAGTCATGTTCATCGAGAAAATTGAAGTCGATGAAAAGAAATTCGTACCCGGGCAAAAGGTTTCCGTACGTGTCAAAATGCGCCCGTACAGGGGAAAACAAGTTTCAAAGGAATTCTCGATTGTCATTCCGAAGAATGCAAACGGCGAATGCGAAATACTTGTCCGGGGGGGCGGAATCGAGCCTCTGGAACAGGATGCCCTCGCTCAGGGCTGGAAGACTATAGAATCGTTTGCGCAAATGTTCCAGGAAATGAGCGCGATCGAGCGGAACAATGAGGTTATCCTGGAACTCAACTATGATAAAGACATCAAAGCAGATGAAAAGGAAAAGGAAAAGAAAACTCCGGGCGCATCAAAAGAGGAAAAGGAATTTTTAAGCGAGGTCAAAAAACGACGCCTGAAGGATGGCACCCTGCAAATATTCCTGACCGACTATGTCGTCGAAGGGCTTTTGCGAAAAATGATCACTGTTAAGGGTTCGGAGTCGACGAAAGAAGCCGACGAGAAAAAAGATGTTGACGATGTCGAAGAAGAGGCGGACGATGAAGATGACGACGGAGAAAACGGGACGTCTCATATCATTCGAAGGGATTGACGGATGCGGGAAATCGACGCAGGCTTCTCTTTTGAAACAAAAACTGGAAGACCTGTACGGAGAGGATGAAGTTCTCCTCACGCATGAACCGGGAGGCTGGTCTGGCGGCGAGGTTGTGCGAAATCTCATTTTACATGCGACGACGATGTCCTCGCTCGGAGAACTGTTTCTCTTTGCGGCCGATCGGTGCGAGCACGTCCGCGAGGTGATTGAGCCTGCGCTTGTGCGCGGGGCGTGGGTTCTGTGCGAACGCTTTCTCGACTCGACCGTCGCCTACCAGGTTTACGGAAGAGGGATCCCTCCCGGATACGTTGCGACGATTGCGTCCTGGGCAAGCTTCCCTCAACCGGATATGACATTGTATTATGATATCTCGCTCGATCTGGCGATGGAACGAAGACGGAGTCGCGCTCGTTCGGATAGATTCGAATCGGGACATCGCTCTTTTCTGGAGCGTGTGAGCGGAGGATATCGTGAGCTGCAACTCCAATATCCGTCGAGAATATTGCGTCTGGACGCATCCGCCGGCGTAACCGAGGTGGCAGACATGACGTGGCGCGCCGTATCGCAAAGGTTCAGTCTTTGAAGGTCGTCCGAAAGAAAGAGGAAGGGCTTGGGCCTTCGGGAACAGGCGATTATCTCCGAACCCGTATCCCGCACAGGGAAGGGGAATCGGTTTCTTTCGATTCTCTTCTTTCGGATATGGAAATCCGCGTTCTTATGGAACGACTGGAGCAAACGACAAGAAGGCTGACGCTCTTCCCTGCCGAAAACATCTTTGAAGAATACAAGCTCATCGTTTCCGAATGTCTCAGAAGAGTTCTTTCGTCGATGAAGGTCCGAAAGGATCTTCGCTGGCGGAAAGCGGACAAAAATCTTCTCGTAACCATCAGTAAAACGGAAGGGGCGCTTGCCGAGCTTGAAACGATCATCCAGCGGGAAGGAGACCGGACCAGGGCTCTCCGCGTGATGGAGGAGATCAAGGGATGCCTCCTGTCCCTTTTGTTATGAAGGAAAGTTCTTCATGGGATATTCTGAGTTCTCTTTTCGACTCCGGCGGAATGCCGCAGAGTTGCGCTATCGTGGCGGAGTCCGGGATGCACGCGGCCATTGCGCATACGTTGGCGAAAAGAGTTTTGTGTCTTCACGGCTCGGGATATGACGCATGCGCCGGTTGCTCAAGCTGGACGGAATCAGGAGAGCACCCTGATCTGATTGTCTCCGGAGTTCCGGGCGAGAGTCCCAAAATTGACAAATGTCGTGAGATGATCGAAGAAATATCCCTCAGGCCGGTGGCGTCGGCGCGCCGCTTTGCCGTCTTCTTCGGTTCTGACGGAATGTCCCCGGGGGCGGCGAACTGCCTTTTAAAAACACTCGAAGAACCGCCCGCGTATGCGCACATTCTTTTGCTTCTCGAGACGAACACGCTTCTTCCGACACTCAGAAGCCGTTGTTGGTTTCGGGTGATTCCGGAATTGGCTGTTTCCCAACCCCGGCGACTCCCCGGTTCCGATCCGGAGTGGATCGAGTGGATCGGAATAGCGTCGAAGGGAAGTCCGGAGAGTGTGTGCGCCGATCTCCGGGATTGGTGTTCCTGGGCGTGTGAGACGGGAAACATGCCCCTTGCGGAAAGCATCGATCGGCTTCGTATGGTGTTCCGGGAGAAGCGGCTTTCGTTGGCCATGTCGATTGATGCAGTCATTTTGGTGCTACGGGAGGAGGTTCCCTGTGAGCAAATATTTGGTGCTCTTCGGTAAGCCGAGATACCTCGGCATTATGGAGATTTTCGATCTCCCCGTACAGCGGGGAGAGTGGATTCTTATAGAAACGACCAGAGGCGTGGAAATCGGACTTGTGGGAGGAGAGCTCTCCGGAGAGCAGGAAGATCGGTATCGTTCTTCCTGTCTTGAGGAGACGGACGAAGGGCAACCCAAGGGCGGAGAACCGACATTACAAAACGTTGTTTTCAAGAGTCGCGCTTCTTCGGAGGATTTGGGCATCCGTTCCCAGGCTCTTGACGAAGAACAACGCGTCCTTATCAACGCCAGGGAGATCCTGAAGGGGCACAACCTGCCGATGAAGCTTGTTGACGTCGAGTATCTCCTTGACAGAAAGAAACTGTTTTTCTACTTCACTTCCGAACAGCGGGTCGATTTTCGTGCGTATGTCCGCGACCTTGCGCGCGAATTCAAAACGCGGATCGAACTCCGTCAAATAGGAGTCCGGGACGAGGCGAAGTCGGTCAAGGGAATCTCTCCGTGCGGGCGGGAATGTTGCTGCAGCTACTGGCTCCATCGTTTCACCCCCATTTGCATCAGAATGGTCAAGGAACAGAATCTGGCATTGAATCCGACTAAGATCTCTGGAATCTGTGGCCGTCTTATGTGTTGCATGTCATTCGAACATGAAATGTATACGCAACTCTGGAAGAATCTTCCGAACCCGGGGTCCAAAGTGAAAGGTCCAATGGGGAGTTTTCTCCTTCTCGGGATCGATCTGAAAGCGGCGGGGGTTCGTGTCCGTTGCCCGGACGGAAAGGAAATTCTCGTTTCTGTTACCGACTTTGAGGAATTCCGAAGCACCGTCCTGCGCGGCGAAGAATGGCGACAGGATGAGACGATGAAACCGCAAAGATCGTCAAGATCGCATCCTCCCGTGAAGCCTCATGCGCCGCAGCGAGTTGATGGCCCGTCGCATCGTGAGGAGCAAAAAAAGGATACAAGGGCTCAGGACGTTGCGGAAAAAGCAGATCCGCAAGAACCGGTGAGACAGAAGCGCCCCCATATACAGGGCGACCAGGCGAAGCGGGGCCAGGAACGAAAAAGACCTTCGGAAGAGTCGCCTGTTCGTCCGCAAGCCGTTGGCGCGCCGTCTTCCGTCCCGGATGGAGAAAAAGAAGGGGATCTGAAGCGACCGCCCCGGAAGAGAAAACGGCGTAAGCGACGAATCATTCAGGATCCGGCTGGAACAGGGAAGAACGCGGGAACGGAGTCGCCTTCCGGAGAGAAAAAAACGAAGCCCGAATCTCCCGGAGCTTTATCGAAGACGTAAACGAGAAAGGACGGATAGCTTTTGGCCTTATTCGAGCGGTTGCGAAAAAGCCTTCAGGGCGTACGGGAACGCTGGAGCGGCGGAATCGGTGCTCTCTTCAGCCGATCGGATCTTGACGAGTCCTTGTGGGAAAACCTCGAGGAACTGCTCGTTCGCGGAGATGTAGGCGTTGATCTTGCCGTTTCCATGTGCGAAACGCTCCGGTCGCTCGCGAGAAAGAACGGAATCCGAACCGCCGAAGCTCTGTATGCGGAGTTCGTTTCTCTCGTCGTTCAACAACTGATGGAGGTCCCCTCAATGGGGAATCCGCTTGCGAACGAGGGAAAGATGAAGGTCGTTCTTGTGATCGGCGTGAACGGGAGCGGAAAGACGACATCTATCGGCAAGATCGGCGCCCAGCTTTCGGAACAGGGGGCGAAGGTGCTTTTTGCGGCTGCGGATACATTTCGTGCGGCTGCAATCGAACAACTGCAGGTTTGGGGGGAACGGACGGGCATTCGGGTCATCGCGCAACAGAAGGGGAGCGATCCTGCGGCGGTGGCCTTCGATGCGGTTCGCGCCGGGAGGGCCATGGGGGCCGACTTCGTCCTTATCGACACGGCGGGGCGTCTTCATTCCAAACATAACCTAATGGAAGAACTGAAGAAAGTATATACCGTGCTTTCTCGCGAAACCTCCGGGGAACAGCTCGAAGTCCTTCTCGTGTTGGACGCGGTGACAGGTCAAAACGGACTCGCGCAGGCGGAGGTTTTCGGACGCGCAATGCCGTTAAACGGCGTTGTTCTGACAAAATACGACAGCACGGCAAAGGGCGGGATTATTCTGGCCATTATTTCAAAGCTCAAAATTCCCGTACGCTACATCGGCGTGGGGGAAGGCGTGGCGGATCTGCGTCCGTTCTCACCCGAAGAATTCGTTCACGCGCTGCTTGGAAATGAACACGCAGAAGGCTGACCATCTCCTCGAAAGCCTGACATTACGCAGTCCGGTTTCGCTCCTGTTGCGGGTGCTTTGCGCCTTCAGCTGCGATGTCGTCTGGCTTGACGGAGAAGCCGGCGCTTTTTCCATGGAACGAGAACAGATTTTCGCCCTGCTTGAACGACGGGGAGGAGAGATCGCTATTCAGGATGTCCCATCTCTCGTTCCCTCCGGACATAACGATATGGTGCGAAATATGGGCGAAGGCACATCGGTGTTATGCATATCTTCCGAGGGAACTCGCGTAACGACGCTTGCGAAGATACGCTTTCGGAAGGATGAAGGCGTATTTCCTCTCTGGTGGGAGATTCCGCTCCCTCTTGTGCGGTATGACGGGAAAAATGTCGTTTGCAACAAAGAGGGTCGGAAACGTTTTGGTTCCCGTCCGTTCATTGCTCCCGCCGAGGAAGGCGAGATCGATGGGGAGTATTTCGCGCGGTCAGCGACGAATGATTCCGTGGTTTACGTGTTGAGGCGCCTTGAAGCGGAGTATTTTACGATAGAGGATGTCACGGAGGACATGAAACGGGCGGATGACATTCTCTGGTGGGCTTCCGTCGGAAAAGCGCTCAGCCTTCGAATGACGGAAAACGGGAGCACCGTAGAAAGAGTTCCGGATAACGGAAATGTTTCTCCGAGTGACCTTCCGTGCATGTGGGAGGAAAAAGTCGTGGGGTACCTCAAAATCGGGGAGAAGCGAAAACGCAAATGATTCTTGCGCCGGTGACGCTCGTATGCGGCGTTCTGCACCCGAATGAAGAATGGTTCTTTTGGTCGAAGAGAGAGCTCGAATCCGCCATCGGAAGAGTGTCTTTCTGCAGCGAGACCTCCCCTTTTTCCATGACTCACTATTACGATGAAATCTCCCCGGTTCTCTTTCGGACTTTTGTTTGTTTTGAAGGTTTCCATTCCGCCGGGGAGCTGCCCGATCTGAAAATGACAACATGCGCCATCGAACGAAAGAGCCGGACGCCGCGATGCGTGAATCTCGATCCGGGGTACGTCAACGGTTCCAGGCTTGTTCTCGCTTCGACGAAGGATCACGCGCACCGCATCTATCTCAGGGACGGAATCTTTGCGGAGGTTACGCTTCGATATCGTTTCAAAAAATGGGTTTCTTTCGATTATACGTTCCCTGATTTCGCAAGCGGGATGTACGATACGTTTCTTGAAAAGGCACGGAAACAATGGCTCCGTGATTCCCGGAACTGGAGGTCCGAACGATGATTGAACGGTATCAGTCGAAGAGAATGCAGTCCTTGTGGAGCGAGCAACACAAATATGAAACATGGCTGGCTGTGGAACTGGCTGTCTGCCGGGCATGGTCCGAAATGGGCGTTATATCGGCGGAAGATCTCGAATCGATCGAAAAGAACGCCGGATTCGATATCGCCCGCATAGAAGAAATCGAGAGAAACGTTCACCACGATGTCATTGCCTTCGTCTCCTCCGTCGCCGAAAAAATCGGCGACGCGGGCAGGCTGGTCCATCTCGGCCTGACAAGCAGCGATGTCATCGATACCGCCTCCTCCCTGATCCTCATGGAGGCGCTTGACGTTATCGGCGAAGAGCTTCAGGATCTGATGCGCATCGTTCTGGAAAAGGCGCAGGCCTATAAGTTCACGCCGTGCGTCGGCAGAACGCATGGCGTTCACGCGGAACCGACTACGTTCGGTCTGAAGCTTTTAAACTGGTACGCGGAACTGGAACGAGACAAAGAACGAATCCTTTTCGCCAGGCGGCAGATTTCCTGCGGAAAAATTTCCGGGGCCGTCGGAACGTACGCGCATTGTCCTCCATCCATCGAAACCCGCGTATGCGAAATTCTGGAATTGACTCCGGCGAAAATATCCAATCAGATTCTGCAAAGAGATCGCCACGCCGGAGTGCTTACGGCGCTCGCCCTGCTCGGCGGGGCGCTCGAAAGAATGGCGGTGGAGATTCGCCACCTTCAACGTACGGAGGTTTTGGAAGCGGCCGAACCTTTCGGGAAGAGCCAGAAGGGGTCTTCGGCTATGCCACATAAAAGGAACCCGATTCTGTGCGAACGCGTCTCCGGGATGTCGCGGCTGCTTCGCGGATATGCCTCCACGGCTCTGGAAAACATAGCGCTCTGGCATGAACGCGATATCAGCCATTCGTCGGTCGAGCGCGTGATCTGGCCGGATGCGTTTCATATCACAGCTTATATGCTCGAAACGATGCATCGCATTGTCTCCGGGCTTGCGGTTTCTCCGGATGCCATGAAGACGAACCTCGACAAAACGCACGGGCTCGTTTTCAGCCAGAGAGTCCTGTTGGGCCTTATCGAGAAACATGGAGTGGCGCGGGAAGAAGCGTATTCGATCGTTCAGGACAACGCGATGCGGTGCTGGGATGGGGTCGGGACTCTCGAGGATCTGCTTTTGAACGATCCCCGGGTTTCGACGAAGATAAGCAGGGAGGAGCTTCACAGACTTTTTGATCTTGAGATGTACTACGCGCATGTGAACGAGATATTTGAACGTTTCACCTCCTGAGAAATTCAAGATCACGTATCGACAAATAGAACGGAGGAATGGCTTATGGTTGCTCCTGATCGAAACCTGGCGCTGGAACTGGTTCGAACCACTGAAGCGGCCGCTATGGCGGCGGGACGCTGGATGGGGCGCGGAGACAAGAACGCGGTGGACGGCGCCGCGGTCAATGCGATGCGCTACATGCTCAATACCGTCTCAATGAGCGGATGGGTCGTGATCGGTGAAGGAGAAAAAGATGAAGCCCCCATGCTCTTCAACGGAGAGCAACTGGGCTGCGCGGATGTCCCTGACGTGGACATCGCGGTAGACCCGGTGGATGGAACCCGCCTGACGTCTTTGGGACTCTCGGGCGCGATCAGCGTGGTCGCCGTATCGGCGCGCGGCACGATGTTCAACCCGAAGAATATCTTCTACATGAACAAACTCGTGACGGGAACCGAAGCGGCGCACGTAATCGATATCAACGCGCCGGTGGCGGACAATATCCGGAATGTGGCGAGGTGCAAGCAAAAATCGGTTCAGGATATAACCGTGGTGCTCCTCGATCGTCCGAGGCACGAGACTCTTGTCAGGGATATCCGGGCCACCGGAGCGAGAATTCGCCTGATTCCTGACGGCGACGTCGCCGGAGCGCTCTCGACGTGCAAGCATGAAGGCGCCTTTGACCTTCTCATGGGAATAGGCGGATCCCCCGAGGCCGTGATTACGGCATGTGCGATCAAGTGCCTCGGCGGAAACATGCAGTGCAAACTTTGGCCGAGAAGCGAAGAGGAAGCTGCGGAAAGCCGAGCCCATGGACTCGATTTGGAAAAGGTTCTGACACTCGATGATCTGGTCAAGGGCGATAATGTCTTTTTCGCCGCGACCGGGGTGACCGACGGCGAATTCCTGCGAGGCGTCCGTTACGAGGGACACGAGATCCGGACTTCCTCAATGGTCATGCGTTCGCGCAGCGGCACTATCCGTTTCATCGAGGCCATCCACAAGTCCAAAAAGCTCGCGTCAATCAGCGGGGTCGACTACGAAGGCGGAACCGTCGGAAAGAAGTGAGTCGAAGAAAAACCGCGGGTGGAACAGAATGTTCCGTCCGCGGTTTTTATTTCCTCCATTTCGCGGCGCCGATGGCGACCTGTCCGACCGAGACGCATTCATCGTTGGGCGAGAGCGAATGATGGACGAGAGGAATTAATCCCCGTCGCCTGAGCAACCGTTCGGTGATCGACAGAAGACGCTTGTTCTGCCAGACGCCTCCTGAAAGGGCGATATGACGAATGCCCGTCTGGCGCGAAAGAATCTCGCACAACTCCGCGACGGAACGGGACAATCCCCTGTGGAAAGCCTCCGACAAAGCCGATCGTTCGATGTTCTGCATCCCCTCTGCGATCCAGCGTATGGCCGGACGCCAGTCGAGGATCCAGAATCCTTCCTGTCGGGAAAGAGCGAACGGAGCCGCGAGTCGTCCCTTTGCGGCGGCTTCCAGCTCCATTGCCGCCTGTCCGTCGTACGAGACGACGTGACGTATTCCCAAAATCGCCGAGACCCCGTCGAAAAGACGTCCGCAGGATGTCGTTCTTTGCGCCGAACGCATGGTGTTCACGATGGCGCGGGCGTTTTGGGAATACTCCGGCCAGAGCGTCGACCCGAGAGCTATCGCTGTTTCCGCGTCAAACGCCTCCTTCAGAAGGGACAACGCAAACCGCCACGGTTCCAGGATCGCTTTTTCGCCGCCCGGCAGAGATGTCTGATACAAAGACGCGACGCGCCGGTATCCCTCGAGGTCGCCTGCAAGGAATTCCCCGCCCCAGAGAGAACCGTCCTCGCCATAGCCGGTCCCGTCAAAAATGACGCCGATGGTGTCGCCATGGTGTCCGTTATCGATCATGCAGGCCGCCATGTGCGCGAAATGATGCTGAACCGCAAGCGTATCCTCCGCCGCATCTCCGAGGACCTCTTTCGCCGCCTGTGTTGAAAGGTACTGCGGGTGCATGTCGTACGCCAGATACTTCGGGTGAAGATTGTACAGAAGCAAAAGATGCGCCATCGCCCGTTTGTAGAAAGCGACTGTTTCAAGCTGTTTCAAGTCACCCAGAAACTGGCCGGGGAAAACAAGATTCCCCTGGCTGACGGCGAAGGTCGCCTTCATTTCGCCTCCGGCGCCGGCGATGACGGGAGCGCGGAAGGGGAGGGCCACTGGAGAGGGAACAAAGCCGCGCGCTCTTCGGATGAGAAGGGCGCTTTTCCCGTACGGCATGACGACTGAATCGTCGATCGGCATGTGAATGTCCCGATTATGCATCAGGAAGATGTCCGCAATCGACGAGAGTTCCCGCAATGCGATGTCGTTCTCGCAGATGATCGGCGCGTCGCTCAGGTTCGCGCTGGTCATCACGAGCGCGCGAAAATGCTTCATGAGGAGGTGGTGCAACGGCGTGTACGGAAGCATGATTCCGAGCGTCGTCTGTCCCGGTGCGAGA
>CAZVUT010000030.1:18717-20634 GCA_964630155.1 uncultured Synergistaceae bacterium | reverse complement strand
CGTTTCAGTTCGCCGTTCAGCTCGACCTGGCGGTTGAACTGCTTCTCGCGCAGGATCTTCTTTTCCAGTATGGCGATTTCGCGTTCGAGCGTCCGCCGCCGCGTGTCACGGTCGACGGCTTCGGCGATGTCGCCGGTCGTTCCGAGCCGCCCTCCGGCTATCTGCCGCGCAAGGTTTTCGTAGACGGCGTCCAGGTTCAGCCCCTCGAACTTCAGCGTGAATCCGTCACGCGACACCCAGTCCGTGTTGTAGAACGCGCCGGAGGCTTCCATCCACGCCTGCGCCTCGTCGCCGAATGTCAGCACGAACAGGATTTTGTACGGGATCGCCCGGGCGATGACGGGCAGGACGCGCGTGTCGAGTTCCCGTTGCCTGAGCTGCACCTCGAACACCTGAATCTCCTTCACGGTTTCGCCGGCGGCGACGCCGATCGTTCCGGAGGCCAGTTTGTTCCGCCAGACGACCGATTCTATCTGCTCTTTTATCAAATCGCGCACCCGCGTTGTCGGCGCCGCGTTGGCGTAGAGCTTTTCTTTCGCCACGCGCCGGTTCACCTCGGTCGAGCGGGGGAGTCCCAACATGGCGTTATCGCACCGCAATGAAGCAAATCATCTCGAAGTCGTCCAGGCCGCCGATGTCGCCGTTCAGGGCGGATGTTCCGCCCGGCCGGAACAGGCTGTCGATGTCGTTTTCCGCTTTCACGTCGATGATCAAGGCGATCGCGCCGGTCAGCAGCGAGGAGACGCTTCGCATATCGCGTCCGTCATTCGTCTCGGCGTTGAACCGGCGGCACGCGTCCATCACGGGCGCGTCCCTGCCCTTGCACAGGGAGCGGAGCCTGTCGAGCAGTCCTTTGGGCGAAAGGTGGTCGCAGACGACCTTTCCGTCCGTTCCCATATAGACCATATAAAACGGGTGGAGCCGGTTCCGCTTGTCGATGTTCACGTTGGCGTCGCGGTTTTTGAGGACGAACGCCACGCCCGGCGGGCAGTCCTCCGAAGCGGGAACAACGGCGTGAAGTCCGAACGGAACCGCGTCCATATCGCCGTTGCGCTTCACGTATTCAAGCAGGTCGAGACGGAACTCGTTGAGTCCCAGATCCATAATGGAGATTCCCGACTGCATGTCTTCGATATTCACGACTTCTTCCTGAAGCCGTTTCAGTTGCGATTTGCGGTATTCGAGGTCGCCCTTTTCCTCCGCGTTGATAAGGTCGTCGTCTCCCGTGGCGGTCATCACGGAAATTCGCATTTTGGTTTCGACTCGCCCCTTGAGGGAAAGGTACTCGTCCAAATCCACGTCCGGCCAGAAGTTCACAAGCTGAATGACCGCGTTGCGGCTGCCGATGCGGTCGATTCGCCCGAAACGCTGGATAATGCGGACGGGGTTCCAATGGATGTCGTAGTTCACGCAGTAGTCGCAGTCTTGCAGGTTTTGGCCTTCCGAGATGCAGTCCGTGGCGATCAGCACGGAGATGTCGTCCCGGTTGTCCGGCATCAGAAGGTTCTTGTCTTTCGATATCGGTGAGAAGAGGGTCAGAACCTCGTTCATCGAAGCCCGTTGCCCCGGAATCGTCGTCCTGCCGTCCACGCTTCCCGTGATCATGGCCGTGTCCAGCCCGAACTTCGACTTCACGAACGCGCCCACGTTCGCGTACAGGTACCCGGCCGTATCGGAGAACGCCGAGAAGATCAGGATTTTACGGTTGCCTTCGTTGATGGGGCTGGTCAGCTTGTTTTCGATCAGCTCGAACAGGGTCTGTAGCTTGGCGTCGTGTTCCGGCGTGATGTCGTCGGTCAAAATCTTCAGCAGCCCGAGTGTTTCGGCGTCCTCCGAGAGCCTGTCCCGCCAGGTTGTGTAGTCCATGTCGGCGAGGTCGATTTTGATGCTGTGTTCGGCGGCGAAGTAGTCCGTGTT
>CAZVUT010000030.1:17102-18617 GCA_964630155.1 uncultured Synergistaceae bacterium | reverse complement strand
TCCAGCGATTGTATGAGGCGGTCCGTGGTCCGCTCGCTTTCGTCCCGCTTGTTCCACTGATTGAATGCTTTTTGCGCGTTGCGGAAGATCTCGTCGATCGTGTGCTTCGTTCCCAGTTTCTCATTGATCAGATCCGGGTTGCCCTCATAGGCGAGCTCAAGCTGATTGCGCAGGTCCAGAAAGCGATTGTTGACCGGGGTTGCGGAAAGCATCAATACTTTCGTCTTCACTCCCGAGCGGATGACCTGGTTCATGAGACGAAGGTATCGGTTCTCACGGCCGTCGTCTCCGGAGACATCGCCGCCGTTTCTGAAGTTGTGCGACTCATCGATGACGACGAGGTCGTAATTGCCCCAGTTGAGCCTTCCCAGGTCAAGCCCGTTCGATGCGCCGCGGTCCCTCGAAAGGTCCGTATGGTACAGCACGTCGTACCGCAGACGGTCGGTAACGATCGGGTTGTTGACGTAGTTGTCCTTGAAGGTGTTCCAGTTGTCCGACAGTTTTTTTGGGCACAGCACGAGGACGGAGCGGTTGCGGTTTTCATAATACTTGATGACCGCAAGTGCGGTGAATGTTTTGCCGAGGCCGACGCTGTCCGCGAGGATGCACCCGTTGAACGATTCCAGTTTGTGGATGATCGCCAGCGCCGCGTCCTTTTGGAAGGCGTAGAGCTTGCCCCAGATCGCGCTCTCCTTGAAGCCGGTCGCCTCGTTGGGCAACACGTCCTCGGAGGCGTCCTCCAGAAATTCCCTGAAGATGGCGCATATCGCCACAAAGTAGATGAATTCCGGCGCGTTTTCGTGATACGCGGCGGTGATGCCGTCGATGACCTGCTCGGTCACGTCCTGCATCAGGCTCGTGTCGTTCCATATCTCGCCGAACATGCGGACGTACTCGTCGGAAAGCGGGGCGAACATCTTGTTGACCGGATTGATGATGTTGTCGCCGCGTTCGCATCCGATATCGGCGGTGGTGAATCCGTGAAGCGGCATATAGGTCGCGGCCTCTTCGCCGATCACGTTCATAAAGCCGCTGATGTTGCCGCCCGTCCGGTTGGAGCGGAACGTCGCTTTTTTGCGGATCCAGTCGGCGCATTCGCGGGCGATAGCCTTCTGGGTCAGTTCGTTGCGAAGTTTCACTTCGAACTCCGTGCCGTAGAGAGAACGCTCGCGGCCGAGGCGGGGGATGTAGAACTCGCGCTTTTCTTTCGGCGCTTTCTCTTTCAGAAATGTCGGCGAGGTGAAGATGAAGCGAAACTCGTCGATGCCGTCAAGCTGCTTTTTGAGGGCCTGATAGGCGTAGATGGAGAAACACGCCGCCGCGACGGCCAGTTTGTCGCCCTTCCGTATCGTGACCGTCAGGTCGTCCTTGACGGTTTTGCCCACGTTGTCGAACATTTCCGGCATTCGCATCGTGCTGGCCCCTTGGATTCAATTATTGTCTGTTTAATTATACCCTCACGCACCCATTCGTCTACCGCAGAGATTTGGAATTGATGCCGCTCTATTGTATGCA
>CAZVUT010000030.1:12463-17002 GCA_964630155.1 uncultured Synergistaceae bacterium | reverse complement strand
TTCCGTCAATCGTTCGTCCCTGCAGTGTGCGCTTGATCTGCAGCAATGACGGCAGGATCGCTTTTTCGCGGCTCCTCCGGGGCGGAGAAATCCACGGCGACGTACCGCGCCTCATGGAGCTGGATGAGCCGCATGTTTTCCCGGACGATGGTCCCCCGGTCGAAGAAGAACAGCTCGACGGCCCTCCAGACGAAGACCCACATGATGATGAGAAAGATTTCGTTGACGCCGGCGTTCTTGAAAAAGCCGGTGACGATCGTCTTGGCGACGAACGTCAGAATTCCGAGAACGAACAGGAGCGTGTAGAGCTTTTTGATCTGTTTCAGTTCGCTGTGGGTGTAGAGAATGGCGTCCATCGTCGCGTTCCGCACGGCGTCCCTGAGGTCGTGCAGCGTTTCGGGGCCGCGCAGTGCGACATTGACGACGAGCCTGTCGAGAGCCGGGACGTATTTCGCCCGGTTTCGCAGATAGGTGAGGATGTCCTCGCGGAGCTTCGGGTTTCGCGCGCTCGAGAATCCGTCATAGATCGTGCCGGAAACGACCAGGTCGATTTCGTGTTCGGGCGAGCCTGCGGCCGTCTTCCGCGCATTGAAGAGGATTTTTTGCAATATCTTCCCCCCGGGGGAAGAATCCCTGTCGTCCATGCGGCGCCCTCTCTTCAAAAAACGAATTGTTTGAAATGCTGTTTGTTGTATTACGATAAAAAGTATACCATGCTTGAAGCGTCCGGGAAGAAACGAAGCGTGTTTGACGCCCGGCCAACGGCGTCGGCCGGCCGGGCAGGGAGCGGGCGTCGGCGATGGACGATTCGGAGGTTTCGCGCTGCTGTTCCGGCGGCCGGAGGTCGTTGACGCGGGCGCCGGTCGCCCTCCTATGGACGGCATGAAGTTGGCGATACATACTTTTTGAATGTATTTGTGGGACGAGCGCGCTCGTGGTAATCTTTTCGCCGGGGAGGGGATATCGTGCTGCCGCACGTGACCGTATACAACATCATCAGTCTGGACGGGCGCATCGACTGGACGCAGTACGTTCCGGAGGCGGTTGACTCGTACTACCGCCGCTGTTTTTTCTGGAAGGCCGACGCGATTCTCGCGGGAGGGAACACCGTCTTCCTGCTCGGCGGACACGAGGACGAGGCGTCGGCCGTCGACCTTCCGAGGCCGGAGAAGAAGCCGCCCTCCGCCGAAACGGAAAATCTGGTGTACGAGCCGCTTCCGCTGCTTGTCGTTCCGGACAGCCGCGGGCGCATCCACAACTGGCGGATGATGGACGCCGAGCCCTGGTGGCGGGAGATCGTCGTGCTCTGTTCCCGCTCGACGCCGGAGTCCTACCTCGAATACCTCGAAAAACGACACGTCGGGTGGATCGTCGCGGGCGAGGATCGCGTGGACCTTCGCGCGGCGCTCGAGGAGCTGAACGCGCGCTTCGGCGTCCGCACGGTGTGGACCGACTGCGGCGGATCGCTCAATGGCGCCCTGCTGCGCGCGGGACTCGTGGACGAGGTCAGCGTCCTCATCCAGCCGTGCATGGCCGGGGGTCGGACGTCGCCGACGCTGATGGACGGACCGGACGTCACGTCCGCGGACGACCTTGTGAAGCTGCGCCTCGACCATGTTGAGACGCTCGAAGACGGCCTCCTGTGGCTCCGGTACGGGGTGGAGGGGAAGAAGGCGTGACGCGCGGCGGATATGAGCTGTCCCCGTCCGGGCGGTTGATCCGTATGGCATAATATGCATAATATCGACTATTGAGGAAGGATGCCAATGAGGATCGACGAGATACGGCTCGAGAACTTCAAAAAGTTTAAAAAGTTCACGCTCGACCTCCATCCGCGCTTCACGCTTCTGGTGGGCGAAAACGGCGCGGGGAAGACGAGCGTTCTGGACGCCCTGGCCGTAAGCTTGGGCGTATGGCTCGCAACCCCTCCCGATACGAGTTTGTCCTCCAGCAAGCGAAACATTCTGCGGACCGAAATACGATTGGATCCCGATGTGGAGGGAGACAGGGTTCTCTTCCGGGAGCGCCTTCCGGTAGTCGTCTGGGCTCGGGGAAAGATCGGAGACGAGGAAAACATCGTATGGGAGCGCCGGCTTGAAAGCGCCGACGGACGCACGACGAACGCCGGGGTCAAGAAAGCTCTCGAAATCATACACGATCTCTTCTCGCAGGAAAGCGGCGGAAAGGAGATACTCTTTCCCGTTGTGGCGTATTATGGCGCCGGTCGCGGATGGCTGCCCTCGAACAGCAGGAAGACGAATCCGTCGGAAAAGAGCAAAGGCCCTGCCCGTCGCTGGTCGGGGTTCTACGATTGTTTCAGCGAGCGGATTCGTTTCGCCGATCTTCGTGAATGGTTCAAGCGCGAGGTTCTCGCGTCGGGCAATCGGAACGGACGAATGCGCCCGGGCTTTGAGGTTGTCAGAAGGGCGATTCTCTCCTGCGTTCCCGATGCCGACGGCATCTGGTTCGATTCGGATCGGGATCAGATCGTCCTCGATGTCGGCGGCGTCGTACAGCCGTTTGACAACCTGAGCGCCGGGCAGCGCATGATTCTGGCTCTCGCGGCGGATATCGCCATACGCGCCGTCAGCCAGAACGCATCCCTCCTCCCTCCGGACGTTCTCGACGGCGACGAAACGACGTTGCCCCGCCTGCTTCGGGAGACCCCCGGAGTCGTCCTGATCGACGAACTGGACGTCCACCTTCACCCGCGATGGCAGCGGCGCGTCGCGGCGGATCTGAAGAGGACCTTCCCCGGGATTCAGTTCGTATGCACCTCGCACTCCCCGCAGATTATCGGCGAACTGCCGCCCGACGAAATACGAGTCTTTGACGGAGAGAAATTCGTGAAGCCGGAGCGTTCCTTTGGAATTGACTCCAGCCGTATCCTTGAGGAGCTTATGGACGTTTCTTCCCGGAACGAGGGCGTCGAAGCGCTTCTTCACGATCTGTTCCGCGACATCGATAACGAAAAATTCAACGAAGCTCGGGCGCGGCTGAAGGATCTGCAGGAAAACCTCGGGCCGGACGATCCCGAGGTGACGCGCGCGGAGGCTCTCATGAATTTCCTTGAGGAGCCTTTGCCTGAATGAGAAACATCCGCAAGGGAAGAGAACCGGCCGGTTTGACGGAACACCGATGCAAGACCCCCTCGAATTTCGACGGATATCCGGAAAAGGACGAGCTGCGCGAATTTCTCGTTCGGGAACAACGGGGGTTGTGCTGTTACTGTATGTCCCGGATTCGTCCGCAACGCGATTCGATGAAGATCGAGCACTGGCATAGCCGGAGTGGTTTCCCTCAGGAAGAACTCGACTACGAAAATCTTCTGGGCGCGTGTCTGGGAAATAAGGGGAAACAAAGGACTGAGGAACACTGCGATACCAAGAAGGGCGAAAGGAACCTTTCACGGAACCCTGCAAATCCCTCGCATGATGTCGAACGATGGATTACGTACCTGGGAGACGGGACGATTTCCTCAAGCGATCCGGCTTTCGACAGGGAACTCAATGACGTTCTGAATCTCAACCTTCCCTTTCTCAAAAACAACAGGAAACAAACACTTGACGCCTTTACGAAAAGCCTGGGAAAGAGGACATACTCGCCGCGAAATTTTGAGTATCTTCTAAAAAAGTGGAATGGAGAACTCGACACGGAGGATTTGAACCTTTTCTGTCAGGTTATCGTATATTGGCTGCGCAAGAAACTCGCCAGAGTCAAGAGAACATAGAACCGCAGAAGAACCGCGCCTTCCTCCACGACCGCTCCCCCCGGCCGCCTTCACCCCGAGGCGGCCGTTTTTTTCGTTTCAAAGCAGTGAACTTCAGTTTGTCATTGACAAAAATAATACACATTGGTATCATCCCTCGCAAGCTGAAACCGGCTTGAAGGGTTTCCGGCGGAAAACCGCCGGTCGATCCGGATATGGGGGACGGGCATGAATCTGTGGGGCGGTCGATTCACGAAAGAAGAAAACGCGGCGATGAAAACGTTCAACGCCTCGCTGCCGATGGGAAAGCGGTATTATCGGGAAGACATCGCCGGCAGTCTCGCGCACGTTCAGATGCTCGGGGAGTGCGGCATTATCTCCGCCGGCGAGGCGGACGCGATCCGGCAGGGACTTCGGGACATCCTCGACGATCTCGAGAACGGACGCCTGGTCATCGAAGGAGACGAGTTCGAGGACATCCACAGCTTCGTCGAGATCACGCTGACCGAGCGCATCGGCCCGGTAGGCAAGAAGCTGCACACGGCGCGGAGCCGCAACGACCAGGTGGCCGTGGATACGAAGCTCTACGCGAAGCGGGTCGGCGCCGACGTGATCGCCGCGCTCGACCGCCTGTGCGCGACGCTCCGGCGGAAGGCCGAAGAGAACCCCGTGATCATGCCGGGGTACACGCACCTGCAGCGGGCGCAGGTCGTCACGTTCCCGCACTACATGATGGCCTACCGCGAGATGTTCCTCCGCGACGCGAAACGCATCCGCAACGCGCTGGAGCTGGCGGACGAGTGCCCGCTCGGCTGCGGCGCCCTCGCGGG
>CAZVUT010000030.1:0-12363 GCA_964630155.1 uncultured Synergistaceae bacterium | reverse complement strand
AACTCGGGGCCGGTGTACGGGGCCCTGATGGCGCTCCTGACGACGATGAAGGGCATTCCTCTCGCGTACGACAAGGACATGCAGCTCGACAAGAAGGCGTTCATGCCCGCGCTGGATACCACGCTCGACTGCCTCGGGATCATGGACGGAATGATCGCGACGATGACGGTCAACGGCGACGAGATGCGGCGCGCCGTGAAGGACGGTTTCCTGAACGCGACGGAGCTGGCGGACTATCTCGTCCGAAAGGGCGTTCCGTTCCGCGACGCGCACGCGGTCGTCGGCGCGATCGTCCTGCATTGCGAGCGGGAGCGCTGCGCGATCGAGGACCTTTCTCCCGCCGTCCTGAAGGGCTTCAGCGACGCGATCGGGCCGGATCTGTACGCCTGTCTCGACTACGACGCGATCCTCGACCAGGGGATCAAGTCCGAAATGAAACGGATCGGGGGCGACGGCGATTAGAATCCGGGTCATCAATCCTGACAGCGGGCTGACGCGCGACGATCTCGCGTTCCGGGAGCGGCGCCTGTCGAGGGTGGCCCATCCCGCCACGGAGATTTCGATGGTCTGCCCCGCGAAGAACGAGATCTATATCGACTCCATGCTCGACGTCGCGCTCGATTCGGGGGAGATCGTGGAGATGGCGCTCGCGGCCGAACGCGACGGATTCGACGCCGTGTGCCTGTACTGCTTCAGCGATCCGGCGATCGACGCCTGCCGGGAGTGTCTTACGATCCCGGTCGTCGGCGGGGGGCAGGCGTCGGTTCTTGTCGCCGCGATGCTGGGGCACTCCTTTTCGATCCTGACCACGTCGCCGCGGCGCGTCTCGCAGAAACGGGCCTTCGTCCGCACGACGGGCGTGGACGCAAGCCGCCTCGCCTCCGTCCGGGCCGTGGAGTTTCGGCCGGGCGAGCGCCGGGACGCGGCGGTCGTCGCCGCGCTGGCGGAGCAGGCGAAACGGTGCGTGGACGATGACGGCGCGGATGTCGTGGTTCTCGGCTGCATGGGGTTCGTCGGCATGGCGCCCGAAGTCGCGGCCCGGACGGGTGTTCCGGTCGTCGACCCGGCGCTGGTTCTCGTGAACATGGCGGAGCTTCTCGTGAACCAGAGGCTCTCCCACAGCAAAATGGCCTGGCCGTTTCCGCCGGAGCGGGAACGGCGGTGGGGCTCGGGATTTCTGGCCGCGAAAAACGGCCATAACCATACCGAGGAGGAATGAGACATGAAAATGAATAAGGCGCTTCTGTTCTGTTGTGCGGTTCTGCTGGCCGCCGGGATGCTCGCCGGGTGCGCGTCGGCCGCGGACAAGCCCCTTGCGGGGAAACACTTCAAGCTCGCGATGAACGCGACCTTCGCCCCGTTTGAGTCGGTCTCCATCAAAAGCGACGGCAAGAGCGAAATCGTCGGGTTCGACGTCGATCTTCTGAACGCGATGGCGGCCGATCTGGGCTTCACCTACGAGATCAAGGACATGGAGTTCAAGGGGCTTATCGGCGAGCTGCACAGCGGTCGAGCGGACTTCGTGATCTCGGGGCTCTCTCCGACCGAAGAACGCAAGAAGACCGTGGATTTCTCGATCGACTACTTCTTCGTGAAGACGGCCATCATCGAGAAGAAGGGCGCGGGCCTCAAGACGGTCGCCGACCTCAAGGGCAAGAAGGTGGCCGCCGTATTCGGCACGGAGTACAATAACCTCGCGAAAGCGAGCGGCGCGGAGGTCACGGCGCTGGACAGCAGCCCGCTCGTGATGCAGGAACTCATGAACGGGCGCGTGCAGGCGGCGATCATGGACGCGTCGCAGGCCGCGCTCAAGTGCAAGGAGAACCCAACGCTCGAATTCTTCGTGATCCCGAAGAAGGATCTTCTCTCGGGTGTGTCGGGATCGTTCGCGATGGCCTTCCAGAAGGGCTCTCCGCTCGTTCCGGTCTTTGACCGGGAGATCGAAAAGCTCCGGGCCGACGGCACGATGAAGAAGCTGATGGTCAAGTGGATCGGCGAGGAATTTCTGGGCGACGAGAAGTAGCTTCGGCTTTGAACGAACGCGCGTGAATCGCTGGGGTACGCCCGGACGTGTGGGCGTACCCCGATTCTTGTATTCTACGGAGGATGTCTCATGACGGACATGAAACAGAGGGCGCCGGCGGCGCCCGTGCTCTGCGCTCTGCTTCTCTGCGCGGCTCTCTTCCCGGTCGCGACGGCCGCATGGGCCGACGGCGCGGCCGGCGGACTCAGGCTGGATTTCGGAAGGATCCTGCCCTTTCACAGGGTCTTTCTCGAAGGGGCCGTCAATACGCTCAAGGTCACGTTTCTCTCGCTGATCGTGGGTTCGGCGCTCGGGACCATCCTCGCGCTCGTGAAGGTCGCGCGGATCAGGCTCCTGGCGCCGCTCGCGACGTTTTACACATCGGTGTTCCGCGGAACGCCGCTTCTCGTCCAGCTCTTCCTCGTCTACTTCGCGACGCCGCAGCTCATGAACTACCAGATCCCACCCATCAACGCGGTCGTCATCACATTCGGCCTGAACTCCGCGGCCTACGTCTCGGAGATCCTGCGCGGCGGCATCCAGTCCGTCGACGCGGGGCAGCGGGAGGCCGCGCTGTCGCTCGGCGTCCCGTACCGGACGATGATGTTCGACATCGTGATCCCGCAGGCGCTGAGGACCGTGCTCCCCGCGCTCGTGAACGAGAGCATCGCGCTGCTCAAGGAGTCGTCGCTGGTCGCGACGATCGGGATGCTCGACATGATGCGCGCGGCGCAGACGGCGATGAACGCGACCTATCTCGCGTTCGAGCCGTTCATCATCGTCGCGGTGATGTACTACGTGCTGGTCATGATCCTGACCTTCTTCGCGGACCGGCTCGAAAGGAGGCTGCGCCGAAGTGATTGAGATCAGGAATCTCACGAAGTCCTTCGGAGCCCTGGAGGTCCTCAAGGGCGTCAATCTCCGCATCGACGACGGCGAGGTCGTCGCGATCATCGGGCCCTCCGGCTCGGGAAAGTCCACGATCCTGCGCTGCATCAACTTGCTTGAAGTTCCGACGTCCGGGACGATCCTCGTCGACGGCGTCGATGTCACGGCGCAGGGGGCGGACATCCAGAAGGTGCGCGAGCGGACGGGAATGGTCTTCCAGCACTTCAACCTCTTCCCGCACAAGACCGTGATGGAAAACATGACCTACGCCCCCGTCAAGGTCAGAAAGCTGCCGAAGGCCGAGGCGAACCGGAAGGCCATGGAGCTTCTGCGCCGCGTCGGGCTCGAGGAAAAGGCGGACGTCTACCCCGGGAAGCTCTCGGGCGGACAGAAGCAGCGTGTCGCCATCGCGCGGGCGCTGGCGATGGAGCCGCGCAGCCTGCTTTTCGACGAGCCGACGAGCGCGCTCGACCCCGAAATGGTCAAGGAGGTCCTCGACGTCATCAAGGGGCTGGTTTCCACGGGGATCACGATGGCGCTCGTCACGCATGAAATGGGCTTCGCGCGCGAGGTCGCCGACCGGATCTGCTTCGTCGACGAGGGGATCATTGCCGAAGACGCTCCGCCGTCGGTCTTTTTTTCGAGCCCGAAGAACGAACGCGCGAAACAGTTTCTCGACAAGGTTCTGTAGCGAAAACGCATCGACTGAAGAAACAGGGGATGAACGCAATGGAAGGACTTCACTGGAAGAACAATGCCCGGTGCGCCGTGATGCTGACCTTCGACCTCGACGGGGACACCACGTGGGCGAACGAGAACGCCGACTACGAAGGGGGGGACCGCTTCATCAAGTCGACCTCGATCGGGCGGTACGGCCCCGAACGGGGCGCGGACGCGATCCTCGGGCTGCTGCGGAAATGCGGGCTGCCCGCGACCTTCTTCGTGCCGGGACAGATCGCGGAACGCTACCCCGACCTGCTCCGGCGGATAGACGCGGAGGGACATGAGATCGGGCACCACGGCTACACGCACGAGCGCTTTTTCAACACAAGCGTCGCGGAACAGATCGACATCATCGAAAAAAGCCAGCGGATCTATGAGGGAATCGTCGGAAAACCCGCGAGGGGTTTCCGGACGCCGTCGGGCGACTGGTCGGTGGAGACGCCGGCGCTGCTGTACGAACGCGGATTCTCCTATTCGAGTTCCATGCGCGGCGACGACCGCCCCTACCGGACGGTGATCAACGGCCGGGAGACCGACTTCATCGAGATCCCGACCCGCTGGGAGCTGGACGACTACGTCGCGATGGCGTACAACTTCTTTCCCGAGGAACCTGCGGGGCTCGACCGGATCTCCGGGTACGACCAGGTTCTGGACAACTTCACGAGGGAATTCGACGGCTACTACGAATACGGGCTCTGCCCGGTATTCATGATGCACCCGCAGGTCAGCGGCACGCCGGGGCATCTACGGATCCTCGACAAACTCGTCCGGCATATCCTTGAGCGGAGCGACGTCTGGTTCGCCACGGGCGGCGACATAGCCGACTGGTATCGGACGCAATACCCCATTGACCCGGAACGGAAGGGCGGGGTGCGCGAATGAGCGGCATCGCATGGAAGGGCGGCGCGAAGTGCGCCGTGATGGTGACCGTCAATCTGGACGCCGAGTTCTTCTGGCTCGCGCTGTCGCCGGACTGCATCAACCGCCCAAAGACCATGTCGATGGGGCAGTACGGCATGACGCGGGGATTGCCCCGGCTCCTCGACCTCTTCGACGGGTTCGGGATCCGGGCGACCTTCTTCACGCCCGGGCGAACGGCGGAAACCTACCCCGACGCGATGCGCGAGATCGTCGCGAGGGGACATGAGGCGGCGTGCCACGGCTACCGTCACGAGAACTTCGCGCTGCTCTCCGTCGAAGAACAGCGCGAGGCCATGAAGCTGGGCGTCGCGGCGATCGAGCGCGTCTGCGGCGTTCGCCCGAGAGGGTTCCGCGCGCCGGAAGGGGAACTCACGCTCGATACGCTCCGAATCGCGCGTGAATTCGGAATAACCTATTCGAGCGACCTGAGCGACGACGACCGCCCCTACCGGCTCGACCTGCAAAACGGCGACTCGATCCTCGAAATCCCGATCCACTGGGCGCTCTACGATCTGCCCTACTTCGCGTTCAACTACCGTCCCGCTTTTCCGAAAGGGCAGGGGCGGATCGCCGGGTACTCCCGCGTGCTGCACAACTTCCTCGAAGAATACCGGGGATACCGCGAACGCGGACTCTGCTATGTCCTACAGCTCGACCCCCAGACCATCGGCACGCCGGGGCGCATCGGCCTGCTCCGCGAGCTTCTGGACGAAATCCGGCGGGACGGCGACGCGTGGTTCGCTACTGGGAGCGACATGGCCGGCTTCATGGAAACGGGCGCTGGAATCGTGACGATCCCGGACGCGCGACCTCGCACATAGCGCCGCTTTTCAACATGCGAACGCGAGCCCCTTCCGTTCTTCGGGAGGGGCTCGCGTTTTTCCATAGCTTCCCGTTGCGGGAACAATGAACGTTCTTCGGTGATCCGGAAAGATTCCAAAAACGGGCTTGACAAATGAAATCCCACAAATCATACTACGTAACATGTTAGAAAGCATATCAGATTGCAAGTCCTCCGCCCGGCTCGATTCCGAGGAATCGGCCGAAAACCGGAACCAGAGGATGATACGGTGAGAAAGACGAAGAACGAGAACGCCTACGACATCGTCAAGGACCTGGTCCTCAGGGAGAAGCTCGATCTTGGAAAGATGCTCTCCATCGCCGCCCTGGCCGAACGGATAGGCATGGGACGGGCCCCCGTCACCGACGCCGTCAAGCGTCTCGAATCCGAAGGTTTTCTCTCCATCATGCCCCGGCAGGGCTTCCTGGTCCGCGAGATGAGCGTCCAGGAGATGCGCAGCATCAACGAAACCCGCATGGTCCTCGAAACGTACATCATGGAGCGCATCGCTCCGATATTCACTCCCGACGACGCGCGCGAACTCGGAAAGCATCTCGACGACATGAAGGCGTGCGCCGAAGGGAACGACTGCTACGGATTCATCGTCTCCGACCACGCGATGCACATGTATCTCTACGAACTCTGCGACAACCTCTGTATGGTCGATATCCTGAGGAACCTTCGCGACCGCATCTTCACCGTCGGCTACAAGATCATCGCACGTCGCGAGGGCCGGATGGCCACGACGATCCGGGAGCACGAGGACATAGTGCAGGCGCTCGAACGCAACGATCCGCGCATGGCGGCGGAAAGCATGCGAACACACCTCGGCAACGGCTGGAAGAACATCATGTGATCCGATGCGGGGCGGCGAAGGCTTCCGGAAACCTTTCGACGCCCCGCACGGAGAGAACGACATACGGAACGTGCGTCATCAATACTGAAGGGAGATGGTGTTGTTGGGTTCTTTCAACATGGCGCTTTTGCAGCTGGATACGCAGGATGACAAGGCCGCCAACCTCAAACGCATCGGCGAGATGATAGACGAGGCCGCGTCGAAGCGGGCGCAGTTCGTCTGCATGCCGGAAATGGCGAACTACATCGGGGTCGGCGACGGTCCCTATCAGAACGCGGAAGACGTCCCCGGCGGACCGACCACGGATCTCTTCCGGGACAAGGCGAAGCAGCACGGCGTCTGGATTCACGGAGGCAGCATTCCCGAGCGGATCGCGGGCGAGAAGCGGGTGTACAACACGACGGTCGTTTTCAACCCGAAGGGGGAGATCGTCGCGAAGTACCGCAAGATCCACCTTTACGACATCAACGTCAAGAACGGGATCTCCTTCATGGAGTCCGACACGATCAAGGCCGGCGACGACATCGTCAACTTCGATTCCGAATTCGGCCCGATGGGCCTCGCGATCTGCTACGACATCCGTTTCCCCGAACTCTACCGCCTGCTGACGCTTCGGGGCGCGAAGCTGATCTTCAACCCCGCCGAATTCAACATCTTCACCGGAAAGGATCACTGGGAACCTCTCATTCGAGCGAGAGCCATAGAGAATGTCTGCTACATGGTCGCCCCCGGGCAGTTCGGACCGAAGAAGACGTTCCACACCTACGGGCGCTCCATCGTCGTCGATCCCTGGGGCAACGTCATCGCCAAGGCCGGCGACCGGGAGTGCGTCGTGATGGCGGAAATCGACATGAGCTATGTCGACCGCATGCGGGATCAGGTCCCGTGCATCAAGAACCGTCGCCCCGAAACGTACAAATGGTAGTTTCCGGGAAAAGAAGTTTGTCGGACATGTTTTCAGATTCAAAAAATTCACAGGGGAGGTCTTGTACGATGAAAAAGGCTCTGGTTCTGTTGTGTGCGTGCATGTTGGCGCTCGTCGCCCTTTCTCCCGCTTTCGCCGAAACGACCTATAAGGATGAATACAAGCTCAGCTGCAATGTGGCCGATTCGACGCCCCAGGGGAAGGCCGTCGCGCGCTTCGCCAAGCTGGTCAAAGAAGGCACCGGCGGCAAGGTTAACATCAAGGTCTACTGGAGCGGCCAGCTCATGTCGGGGAAGGCCACGAACGAACTTCTCCTGATGAAGAAGAACGTCGGCGATTTCTCGCTCTCGTCCTTCATCAACTGGGCGCCGCAGTACCCCAAGGGCAACCTCTTCCTCCTCCCGTGGTTCATTTCGAGCATGCCCGACAAGTACAAGGCGCTCGACGCCATCGAAGCCGGGAAGGCGGGAAAGATGTTCGAGTCGGACATTGCGACGATGGGGCTCCGAGTCCTCGGCTGGGGAGAGCAGGGCGCGCGCGAACTGTCGAACAACATCCGTCCGATCCGGACGCCGGCCGACATGAAGGACATTAAATTCCGCGTCGTCGGCAGCCCGCTCTTCCTGGACATCTTCAAGGAACTCGGCGCGAACCCGATGAGCATCAGCTGGGCCGAAGCCCTGACGGCGCTCCAGCAGGGCACCGTCGACGGCCAGGAGAACCCCTACTCCGTCTATCTTCCCAACAAGATCTACGAGTTCCAGAAGTACCTCACCGAGTGGAGCTACAACATGGATCCGCTGATCTACGTCGTCCACGAGGATGTCTGGAAGACCTTCCCCGACGACGTGAAGAAGGTCATCGCGGACGCCGCGCAGGAGTGCGGACGCTACAACAAGGCGCTGGCCCGTCTTGGGCTCGACGACGGAACGTCGGAAAAGTGGCTGAAGGAGCACAAGCTGTATCCGACCGAACCGAAGGACATCAATCCCCGGAAGTTCGTCCAGGACTACGGCGTCAAGGTCGAAATCCTGAAGGCCGACGAAATCGCGGCCTTCCGCGCGAAGATGAATCCCGTCTTCGACAAGTGGGTCGACAAGATCGGCAAGGATCTGGTCAATGCGGCCCAGGAAGACATGAAGAACGCCACGTACTGATCCACACTGCCGTCTTCGCCGTGGGACCGGAGCGGGCGCCTCGCCTCCGGTCCCACCTCCGGACTCAAGGAGGTCTGCCCGAATGAAGTTCTTTCTGAACCGTTTCGAGGAAATCATCGGCGTCGTCTGTCTCGGGATCATGGTGACGGTCGCGTTCGTCAATGTTCTGACACGGTATTTTTTCAAGTACTCCATGGCGTTCACCGAGGAAATCACGCTCTATCTGTTCGTATGGGCCGTCATGATGGGAACGTCGATCGCGTTCCGCGAGGGAAGCAACATGGCGGTGACGCTGTTCTACGAACGGTTTCGCAAGGGAAACCGGAAGCTTCTGATGTTGTTCTCGAGCCTCCTGTCGATGGCGTTCTTCATCGTCCTGACGTATTTCGGCATCCTGGAAGTCATGGACGAGATCGCGATGAACGCCATGACGGAAGCCATCGAGATGCCGGTGTGGTGGTTCACGAGCGCGATGCCGATCGCGTCCGTTCTGATCCTGTTCCGGATCGTCCTCAGGACGCGCGACGATCTGCGGACGCGAAACTACTAGGAAGAGGGGATGAATATGTCAGGCCTTTTCGGGGATCCGGCATTCTGGGCGGTGACACTGTTCGTCGTTCCTCTCCTCCTCAGAGTTCCCATCGCGATGGCGCTCGGATGCGCGTCGATCGCCGTCGCGTACTTCTGGAATCTCGGAATCGACATGACGAGCTACAACTTCTTCGCGAGCATCGTCAAGTACCCGCTCCTCGCGATTCCGTTCTTCATCCTCGCGGGCAACATCATGGACAAGGCGAGCATCGCGGATAAGATCATCGTCTTCATCAAGGAGCTTGTCGGCGAACTCACGGGCGGTCTGGCCATCGCGGCCATCGGTGTCGCGGTGTTCTGGGGGGCCGTCAGCGGCTCCACCGCCGCCACGGTCGCGGCCATCGGCGTGATTCTCATTCCCGGCATGGTCCAGGCCGGATATGACAAACCCTTCGCCACAGCGGTCGTCTCCGTCGCCTCGGGGCTCGCGATCATCATTCCCCCGAGCATCACGTTCATTCTCTATTCCGTGATCACAGGCGTCTCGGTCAAGACGATATTCGCGGCGGGGTTCCTTCCGGGGTTCGTCATCGCGGCGTTTCTGATGGTCAGCGCGTACTTCACGAGCAAAAAGAGAGGGTACCACGGCGAGCCGAGATCGAACGGCCTCAAGGGGATTCTCGTCGCCGCGAAGGACGCCTTCTGGGCGCTCATGACGCCCGTCGTGATCCTCGGCGGAATCTACGGAGGCGTCTTCACGCCGACTGAGGCCGCGGCGGTCGCGTGCTTCTACGGCCTGTTCGTCGGCACCGTCATCTACCGCAGGATCGGGTGGAAGGAGCTGTACGACGTCCTCCTCGAGACAGTGAACGCCACGGCGACGGTCATGATCGTGTGCACGACGGCGGGCCTGTACTCGTGGATCGGATCGACCGTCGGCCTCATCGAAAAGGCCTCGGGACTCCTCCTCGGCGTGTCATCCAACGAGTACGTCATCCTGTTCATGATCTATTTCATTCTCTTCATCGGCGGCATGCTGCTCGACGGCGTCTCGATGGTGTATGTTTTCATGCCGATCCTGATGCCGCTCATGAAACAGTTCCACTGGGATCCCGTCTGGTTCGGCGTCATGGTCACGATCATGGTCGCCGTCGGGACGATCACGCCGCCCGTCGCGATGAACCTGTACGTCGGATGCCGCATCAGCGGCCTCACGATCGAGGAACTGACGCCGCCCGTCATCCCGCTCATGTTGGCGACGCTTCTCGCGCTCCTTGTCCTGACGGCGTTTCCGTCGATCACGCTCATGTTGCCCCGGTATCTCGGGTTTATGTAGCGATTGTATAAAGATATAAATATATCCGGAGGTGCATGCAATGAAAATGCTTGAAATGAACATGAAGGATTTCATGGCGAAGCTCAAGGAAACGAAGACGGTCGTCATTCCGGCGGGGGCCTGCGAGGTCTGGGGCCCGCACCTTCCGCTCGGCGCGGACACGGTCATGGCCGAAGAGGTCGCGAACCGCCTCGCGGACCGCATGGGCTGGCCCGTCGGTCCGACGCTTCCCGTCGGGGATTCGGCGATGGTCTGGGGGCCGGGCACGATCACGGTCCGTCCCGAGAGCTTCAAGATGTACCTCGAAGACATCTGCGACAGCCTCGTCAAGCACGGCGCGAAACGCTTCGTCTTCGTGAGCCCGCATGTCGCGAATATGGCCATCATCTCCCAGGTCGCGTGGAAGCTGAAGCTCGACCACGACGTGGACTGCTGCATCTTCGACTGGTGGCGCATCGTCCAGCCCGTCGCCCGGGAGAAGAAGATCCTCAAGAACGACGGCGTCATGGCCCACGGCCACGCGAGCGAGGCGGGGACGTCGTGCTTCCTCTACGTTCGTCCGGATCTCGTGAAAGAGGACCGGCTCCAGACGGTCGTCCCGAACATCAAAAACGACTATCCCGAGTTCCAGCAGTTCGTCCCGTTCGCGTGCTACGGGGACGAATACATGCTCGGCGAGGCGACGGCGGCGTCCGGAGAAAAAGGAAAGAACCTCGTCGAGGCGACGCTGGACCGCATGGTGGAGTTCCTGAAACAGTGGAATCCGCCGAGCAACAGAAAAATCTGACGCGGCAGCCGCCGACAATCATCCAAACACCAGGGAGGAACTGAAAAATGATCATCAACAAAAACGTCGTCACGCTCTCCAACGAAGAACTCGCAGCCTGCAGGGAGGCCGAACCCGCAACGATCGGCCACTTCCACAACTTCGGATTCAACACCGCGCCCTTCATCGTATCCCTCACGGGCAAGCGGGTCATCGGCCGCGCCGTGACCGTCAAGATCCCGTCGCTTGATTCGACCGTGCTTCACAAGGTCACCGAAATGGTCGGTCCCGGAGATGTCCTCATGATCGACCGCGCCGGCGACCAGCAGTACGCGGCGCTCGGCGGACTCGTCTCCTACGCGCTGAAGGTCCGCAAGGTCGAGGCCGTCATCATCGACGGCGCGGCGACCGATATCGACGAGATTCGGGCGATGGGGCTCCTTGTCTTCTACCGCAGGCTTTCGGCGATCACGACGCGCCTGTGCGGAACGGACGGCGAAATCAACACGACGATCAGCTGCTACGGCGTCGTCGTTCATCCCGGGGACATCGTCATCGCGGACGAGAACGGATTCGTGGTGCTCGACCCGGCCGAGACGAAGGCCATTTGCCGCGAGGCCGTCGAAAAGCACCAGAACGGCGAACCCGGAATTCGCGAGAAGCTCGATGCGGGCGCCTGCATGGCCGACCTGACGATGGCGAACAAGATGGTCGCCCAGGCGATGGGGAAATAGGGACGGTTTTCAGGAAACGGGAAAGGGGGCGGGATCGTGGGAAGGATCGTGCGTGCGGCGCTGGCCCAGAGGAGCGGCGCGGGGACAACGGAACACAACCTGGCTGAAATGGCTTCGATGATCGGGGAGGCCGCGGCGGAGCGGCCCGGTCTCGACGTCATCGTCTTTCCGGAGTACAGCTATTACGCGTCGACGACGATGGAAGAGTCGAAAAAGGTCGCCGAGACGGTCCCCGGGACGTTCACGGATGCGATCGGCGCGCTGGCGAGAAAATACCGGGTCAACATCATCCCCGGGAGTTTCGTCGAGCGGGCGGAAAGCGGCAAGGTCCACAACGCCTGCGTCTTCATCAACCGCGACGGCGACGTGATCGGCAAGTACCGCAAGATTCACCTGATGGACGCCATCGGATACAAGGAGTCGAACTACGTCGACGCCGGAAGCGACATGTGCGTGATCGACACGGATATCGGACGCATCGGGATGATGGTGTGTTACGACCTGCGCTTCCCGGAACTCGCCCGGAGCATGGTGCTTCGCGGCGCGGACATCCTGTTCGTGCCCGCGGAGTTTCCGTCGGGGAAACCGCTTCCCCCGAGAACGGATCACTGGGATCTTCTCGTCCGGAGCACCGCCCTGTTCAACCTGACCTACGTGGCGGC
>CAZVUT010000029.1:0-20764 GCA_964630155.1 uncultured Synergistaceae bacterium | reverse complement strand
GCCGAGCTTGATCCTCCCGTTCACGGGGAACACCGCGACGAGGGCGACCACAACGACGAGAAATACGATTCCCAGCCGCCACCGGTCCTTTCTCAACATCCCAAACTCCTCCTCATTCGAGCGACTTCAAAATGGTAAAACACAAAACAAACAAATATAGCGGGAGCGTTCTGCCGCTATATTTGTTTGCTCTTTTATGTAAAAATATGCTATTTTCCTGCCGTCTCTTCCTTCGCGGTCGCGTCCGTAGTCTTGGCGACGTCGGCGGGACGCTTGCTCGAAATGGAGGACTTGAGGATCCGGACCTTCACCCCGTCGGAGATTTCGATGATGAAACTGTCTTCCTTCACTTCACGGATATAGCCGAAAAAACCTCCGGCCGTCACGACCTGATCTCCCCGGGTCATCGATGCAAGGAGTTCGTCATGCTGTTTTTGCCGTTTCTTCTGAGGACGAATGATGAAGAAGTAAAAAATGAGAACGAAAAGGGCCAGCGGAAACAACATCCCGAGGATGCCGCCCTGCGCTCCGCCCTCACCTCCCGCCAATTGTCCGCATTGTTGCTGATTCAAAGACACACGCCTCCTCTATTTATTTAAATCCCGCCGCATTATCCGGCGCTTTATTGTACCATCCCTCCGCGAATAGGGTCACTCTTCGCGGTCCTTGAGGTAAAAAAGAAGCTTTTCCAGCTCTACCGAAATATCGACGCAGTAGACAAGAACGTCCGGCGGCGTCACGATGGAAACGGGGGAAAAATTCAATATCCCGCGGACGCCGCCCGCGGACGCCAGGGTATCCACGCAAAGCTGCGCAACCGAAGACGGGGCCGTCAGAATGATCACCTGTATCCCGAGACGGCGGATCACTTCCGGCGCTGAGTCCATATGGAAACAAGGGATTCCCATGATGTTCGTTCCGACTTTTTCCGCATCAACGTCGAAGAGCGCCTGAATATCGAACTTTTCACTTCTGAAGGCGCGATGTCCCAGCAAGGCCTCGCCCAATCTTCCGACACCGACAAGCGCGATCGGCCACTTCTTCGGTGACGCCAGAATGCCGCTGATATGTTCAAAAAGCCGATCGACGTGATACCCGACGCCGCGTTTCCCTATTTCGCCGAAGTAGGACAGATCCTTCCGCACCTGACTTGCCTTGAGAGACAACATCTGACCGATCTCTTGCGACGAAACGACCTTTCTCCCCTCGGAGGAAAGTTGCTCCAGCAGACGATGGTACTGGACCAACCGTTCCACCGTCGGCTCCGCAATCCTCATGCTTTCCGCCCTCCGTCCCGGTATGCGTCCGCCCTCGTTATCCCTTGTATGCAATGACCTCGATCTCCACGAGCGCGCCCTTCGGGAGCGCTCCAACCTGGACAAACGAACGCGCCGGCGGCTCCGAAGCGAAAAAGCGGGCGTAGACTTCATTGACGACCGGGAACGCGGCCATATCCGTGGCGAAGACCGTCGCCTTGACAACGTTCAGGAGAGTAAGGTTCTCCGCGGACAAAACGGCGCTGACGTTTTTCAAAACCTGTTCCGTCTGTTCAGCGAAACCGCCGCTGACCATCGCCCCCGTCTCCGGGTCAATGGGGATCTGACCGGAACAAAACACGAAATCGCCGGCGACGATCGCCTGGTTGTACGGACCGACTGCTGCAGGAGCCTTCTTTGTCGCAATGATATGTTTCATGGAACACACCTCCATCGGGATATGTACGGGGCTAGACGCCGGAGCGAATACGCGTTTTCCCGGCATACTCGCTACGCTCCCCCAGTTCTTCATGAATGCGCAAAAGTTGATTATACTTCGCCACGCGGTCGATTCTCGCCGGCGCTCCGGTCTTGATCTGACCAGCCGCCGTAGCGACAGCAAGATCACTGATGAACGAATCGTCGGTCTCTCCCGATCGATGCGATATGACCGGAGAATACCCGTTCCTGATGGCCATATCGATAACCCGAAGCGTCTCCGTCAGAGTCCCGATCTGGTTCAGCTTGATCAGAACGGAATTCGCAATTCCCTCGCGGATCCCTCTCGCAAGGCGTTCCGGATTGGTCACGAAGAGATCGTCCCCGACAATCTGCAAGCGCGATCCAAGCCGTTTCGTGAGCAGGCCCCAGCCGTTCCAGTCGTCCTCCGCCATGCCGTCTTCGATGGAGAGAACGGGAAATTCCGCTGCGAGGGTTTCGTAGTATCCGACAAGCTCTTCCGGCGTGAACGTCCGTTTTTCTCCCTCGAAGGCATACGCGCCATTCTCAAAAAGTTCCGACGCGGCCACGTCAAGGGCGAGAGAGATGTCCTTCCCGGGCGCATACCCGGCCTGAGCGACAGCCTCAACGATAAGGGAAAGAGCTTCGCGGTTCGTCGAGAGGTTCGGAGCGAAACCGCCCTCATCGCCCACTCCTGTGCTCAGTCCTTTCTTCCTGAGGATCCCCTTGAGGCAATGGTAGACCTCGACTGCCATTCGCAATCCCTCGGGAAAGCTCGAAGCGCCGACGGGGACGATCATGAACTCCTGGATATCGAGCGTATTATCGGCGTGAGCTCCCCCGTTGATGATATTCATCATCGGGGTCGGCAGAAGGAATGGTCCGAGTCCGCCCATGTATGCCCAGAGCGGGATGTCCTGTTCCCGGGCCGCAGCGCGGGCGCACGCGAGAGAAACACCCAGAATCGCGTTAGCGCCGAGCCGGGATTTGTTCGCCGTTCCGTCCAGAGCGATCATGGCGGCATCGATCTCTTCCTGTGAGGAAGCGTCCATGCCGATGATCTCGGGACCAATCGTTTCGTTGACCGCGGAAACGGCGCGCAGGACGCCCTTTCCTCCGAATCGCGGCCCCCCGTCACGAATCTCGACCGCTTCAAAACTTCCGGTGGACGCTCCGGACGGGACCGCCGACGTTCCGATCACGCCGCTCTCAAGCCATACTTCGGCCTCGACGGTCGGGTTGCCCCGGGAATCAAGTATTTCTCGACCATGAACTCCGATAATCGCGCTCATGTGTTTCCCCCCTTCTTCCCGCCTCTCGGGAACAGGCATCCATCACCACGGACGCGTCGCGGGATCGACCTTCCTCTCTTCGAGAACGTCGAACGGAATGAGGCTCTGTCTTCTGAGACGCGCTTCCTCATCCTCGGTAACCCGAACGCGCACGACCCGCGCCGCATAGGCGATTTCGAGAATATCGCCCTTCCGAACCGGGGTCGAGGGCTTCGCCACGCGTTCATTGACACGCACGGCTCCAATATCCACCATCTCCTGCGCGATGGTTCGTCGTTTGACAAGCCTTGAAAGCTTCAGAAAGAGATCGACCCGAATCATGTTCCGGCGTACACAAACCCGACAGAGTATAACAAATCGGCGCTTCTCATTTCAATTGCTCCTTCCCATTCCCTTCAGGGCAACGGCCAATTCCCGAAACCGCGCGATATCCTCCGGAGTGGCTGCGCCATGCTGCATGGCCTTCTTCAAATTTTCGTACTCCCGCTTGTCACGCCTTCGCCCGAGTTCGGAGACAAGCGTGTCCCAGCCGATCAATCCACCGAAAGCATCGGCCGTTTCGCCGCCCAGGGCAAGAATGTGTAAAGGAGCCGTTTCTCCCATGGACAGCCATTGGGACTCGAGATCCTGAACGGACGATCCCGACAATATCGCTTCGGCTACGGCGCGAGCCGTCTCGTGAGAAAAGAGGCCGAGCAGGACGCGGGGATCGCTCTCCCGGCGCCTCTTAATGTCACGCCAGAGCATGAAACAGAGCGCAGCCTCCATTACGGGGCAGTCTCGGAAATCCGGCGCCTCGTTCTTTCGCGCAAGTGCGGCGGGAGAGGCCCTTTCCTCACTCTTTTTCGAACCGCTTCCATAAAGAATCTCCCTCAGAACATGTGGAAAAAGGCCAAGCGCTTCCGAAGCCTTGGAAAGAAACGGTTCCGCGTCAACAGGTCCAAGGCTGCGCAGCCCCTCCAGGATATCCTCTGTCGCCTGTTTCCTTGTTTCCGGAGCGTCGAGCGAGGGGCGCCGGGCCGCTATGTGATACGACACAAGAGGAAGAGCTCCCCGCAACGCCTCTTCAAACAGCGCGGGACCGTCGGCGCTTTGCAGAAGCTCGTCCGGATCCTTACCCTTCGGGATCTGAACGACGGAAACGGAAAGGCCCGTCTTCTGAAGGATGTACATGCTCCGAATCGTTGCTTCCTGTCCCGCGGCGTCCGCGTCATAGCAGATGCAACAGCGGTCGGAGAGGCGGTTCAATTGTTGCGCCTGCTCCTCCGTCAACGCCGTACCGAGTGAGGCGACCGTTTCAGTGTACTCGTGGATCTGCAGGCGCAGAGCGTCCATATACCCCTCGACAAGAATCACTCGCTTCTTCTCGCGGATTGATTGCTTCGCCTTATCCAGAAGATACAGGGTTCTCCTCTTGCTGTACAGAATGCCTTCAGGACTGTTGATATACTTGGCTCCCTCTCCGTCGATGATGCGGCCGCCGAACGCGACGAGCCTGCCGGAGCCGTCCCGGATGGGAAAGATGACACGTCCCCGGAAACGATCGTACATCCCGTGCTTGCCCTGCATAACGAGACCGCAGTCGGTTGCGTCCTTTTCCGTTACGCCTTTTTTTCGCAGAAAGGACCACAATCCATCCCATGCGGAGGGCGCCCACCCGATCGAAAACCGTTCGAGGATTTCCGGAGCGCAAAGGTTCCGTCGCTTCAGATATGCGCGCGCGACCTCTCCGTCGCTCTCCCGGAGACGATCCCGAAACCATTGCGACGCCATTTCCATGACATCCGAAAGGGATCTCGTCTGAAGTCGCTCATGTTTCGGGAGTTCCACTCCCGCTCTTCCCGCGAGGTCTTCCAAAGCCTCCGGAAAGTCCAGCCCTTCGATTTCCATGAGGAAGCTGAAGATATCCCCGCCCCTGTTGCATCCGAAACAGTGGTACGTCTGTCGCTCCTGGGAAACCGAGAAGGAAGGAGTCTTTTCCGAATGAAACGGGCAGAGCCCCTGAAAGTTCTTTCCCGCCTTTCTGAGCCTGACATACTCACCGATGAGTTCAACGATATCCAGCCGTTCCTTGATGAGCCGCACCGAGTCGGACATGGCGTCCCCCATCTCGAAGAAAAATACGGGGGGAAGGACTGTCGTCCCTCCCCCCGCCTTAAAGAATACGGATCGATTTTCGGCTATATGAAGAGAGGGGCCAGGACAAGCGCGATAACCGACATGAGCTTTATGAGGATATTCAGGCTCGGACCGGCCGTGTCTTTGAACGGATCGCCCACGGTGTCGCCGACGACGGCCGCGGCATGTTGCGGCGTTTTCTTCCCGCCGTGATGCCCTTCTTCGATGTATTTTTTGGCGTTATCCCAGGCGCCGCCCGAGTTCGCCATGAAGATCGCGAGCATGACGCCGGTGACGATCGAACCGCCGAGAAGTCCGCCGAGCGCCTGCGCGCCGAGGACATATCCCGTCAGCACGGGAGAGACGACCGCGAGAAGACCGGGGACAACCATCTTCTTCAACGCCGCTGCGGTCGAAATATCGACGCATTTCTCGTATTCCGGACGCGCCGTTCCTTCCATGATCCCGGGGATTTCCTTGAACTGCCGCCTCACCTCGTCGATCATGGCCTGCGCGGCCTGGCCTACGGCTTCAATTGACAGCGCGCTGAAGAGGAAGGGCAGCATGCCGCCGATAAAAAGGCCGGCCATGACCTTGGGATCCTGAAGGTCAATCGTTGTCAGTTTTACGGAGTGCGCATAGGCGACAAAGAGCGCAAGCGCAGTCAGCGCCGCGGATCCTATCGCAAGTCCCTTTCCCATCGCGGCTGTCGTGTTGCCGATGGAATCGAGCTTGTCGGTGATCTTCCGGACTTCCGGCGGAAGGTGGCTCATTTCGGCGATGCCGCCCGCGTTATCCGCAATAGGTCCATACGCGTCGACGCTCAGCGCCATGCCGGTTATCGAAAGCATCCCGACCGCTGCGCAGGCTATGCCGTACAGCCCGCCGAACTTGAAGCTGATGAGGATGGAGGCGCATACCAGGAAGACCGGAATAACGGTCGACTTCATGCCGACTGCGATGCCCGAAAGAATAACGGTCGCGGGGCCCGTTTCGGACGCCTGGGCGATGTGTTTGACGGACGCATAGTCACTCGAGGTGTATATTTCCGTGACGAAGCCGATAAGAACGCCGGCGACAACTCCGGAAACAACCGCCCAGAAGATATTGAGATCCCCGAGCATGGCCTTTGTCAGAACAAGCGACACCGCGATCAGAATTCCGCCCGTCACGAAGGTTCCATTTCTGAGCGCAGCTGCGGGGTTCCCCTTGTTCATCTTTTCGATATACGGTTGCAGATGCTTGTTTCCGGATCCGTCGACCTTCACGAACATCGTTCCAAGCAATGCGGCGACAATGCCGACCGCGGAGATGAGAAGCGGATACATGACGCCTCGTCCGCCGTATACGGAAACGCCGATCGCCATGGCGGCGATTATCGAGTTGACATAGGATTCAAAAAGGTCCGCTCCCATTCCCGCAATGTCGCCAACGTTATCGCCGACGTTATCCGCGATGACAGCCGGGTTTCTCGGATCGTCCTCGGGAATGCCGGCCTCGACTTTTCCGACCAGATCCGCGCCGACATCGGCCGCTTTCGTATAGATGCCGCCGCCGACGCGCGCGAAGAGGGCGATGGAGCTTGCTCCCATGCCGAAGCTCGTGATGATGTTCGCATCGCCGAACAGAACGTAGCACAGAGCGATCCCCAGAACACCGATGCCGACCACGGACATTCCCATGACGCTTCCGCCGCCGAAAGCGATCCCGAGAGCCTCATTGACGCCCAGCGTAGCGGCGAAGGACGTGCGTCCGTTCGCCCTGGTGGCGACGATCATCCCGAAGAACCCGGAAGCCGCGCTGCACAGCGCGCCCAAAACAAAACACACGGCGGAGGACACGCCCACCTGCCACCCAAGAAGGCCCGCGACGACGATTACAAAGGGAAAAAGCCATTTATACTCGCGATACAAAAACGCCATCGCGCCCCTATGAATAATCTCCGAAAGCTCGACGATCCGATCGTTTTCGACGTGAAACCCCATAATCTTCTGGTACGTCTTGAAGCCATACGCCAGCGCCAGAATGCCGGTAATAGCGGAAAGCAGGATAACGAACACGCTCATCAATGAAACCTCCCCGGGAAAATTACAATAATTTCGCCCGCTTTTGAGGCGGGCCGGATAAATTCGCAGCGTGTTTGATTATAGTAATATCACGCTGACAAAACAAGCCGCTCGAATCATCCCTGACGGGTCACGACGGTTTTTCCTTCGGATAACCACCTTCCCTTTCAGACATTCTTTCCCCCACGTGCGTTTTCCACATTCTCCTGTAACTGTCCAGGATAAAGACGAAAAGACTTATGCTGAGAGGTCCGAGAAAAATTCCGAGGAACCCCCATGCCGCCAGTCCTCCGAGGGCGCCAATAAAAACAATGAGTACGTGAACATCCCCGCCCTCGGAAATGAATATCGGACGGATGAAATTATCCACCATGCTGACGACGCAGATTCCCCACAACAGAAGGATGATGCATCCCTTCATGTTCCCCGAGTATAAAAGATACAAAGAGCCGGGAACCCATACGGTCGGGGTTCCCACAAGCGGTATCAGGGCGAGAAAAGCCATCATCGCGCCGAACAGGACCGGAGACGGGAGGCCGACATACCACCACCCCATTCCACCCAGGGTTCCCTGGATGCACGCCGTAAGGATGACGCCGAAAACCACTCCCTGCAATATCTGTTTGGTGCGGAAGAGAAATGCTTCGCGTTCCCTGACCGGAAGAGGCAGAATATCCATGAGATAGTCCACGATCAGATGCCCGTCCCGTATCATGAAGAACGAGGCGACCATAATCACCACAAGGTTGTACACGATGCTGAAGGCATTCCCGAGAAAGGCTTTTGAAGTCTCCGCGATTGTGGATGTCACCCAGGTTCCCACTTGTTCGACCGTATTCTTGATATACGGATATTGGTCGAGAATCGGCTGAACTTTCGCAAGGATGACATCGGGGACAAACACGGAAATATACGATGTCGTGCCGGGTGTCATGGAACCCAGGATATCCGCGATCCTGCCGTAAAAGCGGATTCCCTCCCGGGCAACGACAACGCCGACGATAACGGCCGGTATGAGAATCAGCGAGAAAGCGAGGGTGCTCGTTATCGTCGCGGCGACTCTCGGATACCGACCTCGCAGAAGCCGTAGATGCAAAAAACGGTACAAAGGAAGAACAAAAAAAGACAGAAGCGCGGACCATGCAAGCGGCTGCAGGAGGTTCCGGGTTACGGAATAACAGAGCACCCCCAGAAGAAGAAACGTCAGAAAAAACGGAAGGAACCATGCGCGGACTTTCCTGTCGTCTTTCACGCTTTCGCTGTGCAAACGGTCATCCCCTTTCCCTCTATGTCCGGTTTCGCCCATTCAGCAGATTCCGCGAAAGAGTCTCACTCCCATTCGATCGTTGCAGGCGGTTTGCTTGTGATGTCGAGGGCGACCCTGTTGATTCCCGGGACTTCGTTACAGATTCTCCGCGCTATGCGGTCGAGGTAATCGTAGGGAATACGGACCCAGTCCGCGGTCATTCCGTCGGCGGATTCGACCGCACGAAGAACCGCCGCCTCGGAATACGTTCTGGAGTCTCCCATGACGCCGACCGTCCGCACGGGAAGCAGCACGCAAAACGCCTGCCAGACGGACGCGTACCCTTCCCAGCGGGACAATTCCTCCGTACAGATTGCGTCAGCCTTTTTCAGAACATCGAGCCGTTCCCGCGTGATCTCTCCAAGACACCTCACGGCAAGCCCCGGACCGGGGAAGGGTTTTCTCATAAGAATCGTTTCCGGAACACCCAGTAGCGCGCCAATCTTCCGGACCTCATCCTTGAAGAGATCGCGCAGCGGCTCCAACACCCTGAAGTTCATCTTTTCGGGCAGACCGCCGACATTATGGTGACTTTTGATAACCGACGCGCTCTTTCCCTTATGGCCGCTTTCGATGATATCGGGATACAGAGTCCCCTGAAGCAGCCATCCGGCTCCCTCAACCGAGGCGGCTTCCGCCTCGAACACGCGGATAAAGGTCTCGCCGATGATCTTTCGCTTCCGTTCCGGATCGGCGACTCCCTCAAGAGCGGACAGGAAACGATCCGAAGCGTCAGAAAAGCGCACTTTCAGATCAAGCCGGCCGTACCCTTCGAGAACGGACTCGGCCTCTCTCAATCGCAGGAGCCCATTGTCGACAAAGACGCACTCCAGACGATCGCCAACGGCCTTCGACGTCAATACGGCCGCCACAGTCGAGTCGACTCCCCCCGAAAGGGCGCAGAGGACGCGTCCGTCTCCGACTGTCGACGAAATTTCCCGTATCATTCCGTCGACCCAGTTTCCGAGATCCCAATCACCTTTACATCCGCATATCCGGAAAAGGAAGTTCGAAAGGATTTCGGTTCCGTGTTGCGTATGGGCGACCTCGGGATGGAACTGAAGACCGTAGAGACATCTCCCTTCATCCATCATCACGGCAGGGACTCGCCGTTCGGTTTCGGCAAGGAGATCGAATGTATCCGGGAGTCGACCGATGTGATCCCCATGACTCATCCAGACCTCAAAGGAATCCGGGAGTCCTTTTGTGAGAAGCGACGGGGCGCCGGTCATTCCGATTCGCATGCGTCCATACTCGCGTGATGATCCGGATTCGACAAGACCTCCGAAGCGACGCGTCATGAGCTGCATTCCGTAACAGATCCCGAGAACGGGTACACCGAGCGAAAAAACACTTTCGTCTATGTTTGGAGCGTCCGGATCGGTCACGCTTTGCGGCCCGCCGGAAATAACCACTCCGACCGGACGGCTTGTCCGGATTCGAGTCGCATCCGCATCCCAGGGCAGGATTTCGCTGTGCACGCCAAGCTCGCGAATGCGCCGGGCTATCAGTTGGGTAAACTGCGAACCGCAGTCGAGAATCACTATGTTTTCCACGGAATCTCCTCCGTTTGTGTAAAATCACAGCCTTGACGTATCATATCAGAAAACCGGAAGAACAAAAAAAAGCCCCCGCGTTTCCGCGGGGGCTTTTGCATAGTCCGGTTCTAATACATGTCCTCCATCCCGCCCATGCCGCCCTTCGGCATGGAGGGTTCTTTCTTCTCAGGCTTGTCGGCCACGATGGCTTCCGTCGTAAGAACCATCGCCGCGATGGAACCGGCATTCTGAAGGGCGCTTCGGGTGACCTTCACAGGATCGATGATTCCCGCTTCGATCATATCGACGTACTCGCCGGTGACGGCCTGGAGACCGAAGCCGCTCTTGAGGCTCTTGACCTTTTCCACAACCACGTCGCCCTGGAATCCGGCGTTCTCTGCAATCAGGTGGAGCGGCGAAGGCAGAGACTTCAGGACGCTCTGCGCGCCGGTCTTCATGTCGCCTTCGATTGTCGCCATGTACTTCTCGAGAGGCTCGACGCAGCACAACAGAGCGACACCGCCGCCGGCGACGATTCCCTCTTCGACCGCAGCGCGGGTCGCATTCAGGGCATCTTCGATCCGGTGCTTGAGTTCCTTCTGCTCCGTTTCGGTTGCGGATCCGACCTGTATCACGGCCACGCCGCCAACGAGCTTTGCAAGGCGCTCCTGAAGCTTTTCCTTGTCGTAGTCGGACGTGGAGTCTTCGATTTCCTTCTTGATCTGGGAGGCGCGCTTCTTGATTTCGTCCTTGTTGCCGGCGCCTTCGACGATCGTCGTTTCTTCCTTCTTGATCCGGATCTTCTTCGCCTTGCCGAGCATGGAGAGGTCGACGCTGTCAAGCTTGATCCCGACTTCTTCGCTGATGACCTGGCCGCCGGTCACGATTGCGATGTCGGCAAGCATGGCCTTCCGACGATCGCCGAATCCGGGCGCCTTCACGGCCGCGACCTGCATGACGCCACGAAGCTTGTTCACGACAAGTGTGGCAAGGGCTTCGCCCTCGACATCCTCGGCGATGATCAGGAGCGGCTTGCCGGTCTGGACAACCTTCTCGAGCGTGGGAAGGAGATCCTTGATATTGCTGACCTTTCCGTCGTGGATGAGGATGTAGGCATCATCGAGGCTTGCTTCCATCTTCTCGGGATCGGTGACCATGTAGGGGCTGATGTAGCCCTTGTCAAACTGAAGTCCCTCGACCATCTCAAGCGTCGTTCCGACAGTCTGGCTGTCCTCGACGGTGATGACTCCGTCTTCCCCGACTTTCGCCATGGCCTCCGCGATCAGCTGTCCGACGGCCTTGTCGTTCGCCGAGATGGACGCAACCTGGGCGATTTTGTCCCTGTTCTTGACGGAAATGGCCTTTTTCTTGAGTTCGTCAACGCAGACATCAATAGCCCGCTCGATCCCCTGGCGCATCTGCATGCCGTTGGCTCCCGCGGCGACATTCTTCATTCCTTCGCGGATGATGGAACGGGCAAGAACCGTCGCAGTCGTCGTGCCGTCGCCCGCGATATCGTTCGTCTTCGAGGCGACTTCCTTCAGGAGCTGCGCGCCCGTATTTTCGTACGCGTCCTCGAGATCGATCTCCTTGGCGATGGTCACGCCGTCATTGGTAATCGTCGGAGAGCCGAACTTTTTCTCGAGGACCACGTTGCGGCCTTTGGGCCCAAGCGTAACGCCAACCGTATCTGCGACTTTATCGATGCCCCGGAGCATTGCGCGACGGGCTTCTTCACCAAACGAAAGCATTTTAGCCATGCGAATAACCTCCTCTATGAAATTCGAAAGACGAACTGTCTTACTTTTCTATAACGGCAAGGACGTCGCGCTCGCTGAAAATGACGTACTCCTCGCCATCGATCTTGACTTCCGTCCCGGCGTATTTGCTGAATATGATCCGGTCTCCGACCTTCACCTCGAGCGGAAGTTTCTGTCCGTTTTCAAGGACTTTGCCGGTTCCAACCGACATTACTTCACCTTCCTGCGGCTTTTCCTTTGCGGTATCGGGAAGAACGATGCCACCCTTGGTACGCTCCTCCTTGCTGACCACTTTGACAACGATTCTGTCTCCAAGCGGTTTCAGATGCATATACAACCCCTCCTGCACAACGAATTTTTGTATGTATTAGCACTCTCCATAAAGGAGTGCTAACTGAACGGGTTAGATACTACAGTCCACAGTGTGCTTCTTCAAGGCATGTCAGAGTAAAATAGACCCGATTATAGGCCCTTTTCTTCGATTTTCTGCTTTTTTCTGCTGTAACTTCACTTCTTCAAAAGGGAGCTCCCACGATGGATCCGCGCTCAGGTCGAGGGTTGATCGTTCTCCCCGCCGAAACGCGTTATATCCTGCCGCCGCAATCATTACCGCATTATCCGTGCATCGGCTCACGGGGGGGCGCCACGCGGAAAAGTTTCGACTTCGCTGTATCGCCAGTCTCAACGCAGAATTCGCCGCGACGCCTCCCGCGATGCAAACCTTTCGAATCCCTGTTTCACGCACCGCAAGTTCCGTTTTCGCCAGGAGCGCGTCGATCGCGGCCTTTTGAAATGAAGCGCACAGATCCTCTACGGGAATCGTTTCCGGTGTTTTCTGAAACTCTTGTAGCGCCCAGAGCACGGCCGTCTTGAGCCCGCTGAAGCTGAAGGCAAGAACGGGATCATGCTTCAATGGGACGGGCAACCGGAATCGTTCGGGATCTCCCGATGCAGCCAGGCGATCGACAGGCGGACCTCCGGGATATCCGAGGTTCAAAAGTTTGGCGACCTTGTCGTATGCCTCTCCGACGGCGTCATCCAGCGTACGCGCGATAACGGCGTAGTCGCCGAATTCACGAACCCTGACGATTTCGGTATGTCCGCCGGAAACAATCAGGCAGAGAAACGGAGGCTGAAGATCGGGGAACGTCACGACATTCGCGAACAGGTGGCCTTCGAGGTGGTTGACGCCGACAAGAGGAATTCCCCATCCGGATGAAAGCCCCTTCGCAGCCATGACGCCGACCAGGAGCGATCCCATCAATCCCGGTCCTGCGGTCACCGCGATCAGGGAAAGCTCCCGACGCGGATCGACAACGCCCCCTTCCGCAAGAACGTCCTGAATCAGAGGGATCACCGCTTCCAGGTGCCGGCGCGAAGCGTACTCCGGTACGACGCCGCCGTATGGCGCATGGATTTCGATCTGACTCGACAGACGTTCCGAAAGGACCGTGCGATCTCCTTCAAGAAGCGCCACGCCGGTGTCGTCGCAACTTGTCTCAATGCCGAGCGTCAAAAACGAAGCCATCATTTCTTTCCAGGCAGCGTGAGGCTTGCCTCGTATTCTCCGTAACGAACCTGCATGCGTCCTTTTCCGTCGTCAAGCTTCGAGGCGGGAATACATATCGCGAAGGATCCTGAGGATCCCGGCGGAAGCTCGCCCGTCGGGATAAAGTCCTTTTTTGAGAGAATATCCGCTTCCTCAAGGCTTCTGCCGTTCACCCGGATTTGCATCGGCTCAAACGTCCATCGCTTTCTGGCCTCGAACCGGACGATCAACAAAGCCTTTTTTCTCGTCTCCCGAGTCCCGAAATGTTTCGCATGCCAGGTGAGCCACTCGGGAACGTCGGGACCGTTTTCAACCGCGACACGTGACAACGCGGCGTCCACGTAGATGAACTCCATCAGCGCCCGCGCACCGATAATCATATCCCCCAACTGCTCCCCTTCGATCCAGACGGTCGTCGTTCGCTCGGAGAGCAATGTCCCCGCTTCGTCCGCGCGGGCCGCGCCGGTGAAGCACAGGAACGCCAGCGCACAGAACATCAGCATCTTTTTCATTGTTCGTCACGACTCCTTTCCGTATCACTCGCTTTTGCGTTCTTTCTCTTTCGTTCGAGAGCTCGCCGGATCCATTGCCATTCCTGAAACCTGAAGAAAACGGTAAGCGCGGCGTAAACCGACGCGCCTAAAAGCATGACTGAAAGCAGCCAGCAGGTTCTGAGAAGACCTGTTGCATCGATGGGATACGGGAGCATCTTCTTCAGTAAGAGAATGCAAACACTCATACAAACCAGCGCCGCTCCTGTTTTCAGCGTCCACCCCGGCCGGAAGACTCCGATGGGCGATCCCATCCTGCGTGAAAGCAGGAATACACCGGTCGCCCCCGACAGGACAAATGCTGCTGACGTCGCAAAGGCAAGCCCTTCAAACGAAAAACGCCCCACGAGAAGAAAACTCAGAAGGAGATTACCGGCAACGCTTGCCAGAGTGACCCACAACGCCTCGCGCGGAAGCCCCTTCGCGTAGAGCCCGCGCATGACAACAGTCGTGCACGCCATTCCCGGAAGACCCAACGAATACAACGCGAGCGAAGATGCGGTCGCGTGCCACGCCCATTCGGAAAACGCCCCGCGGTAGAAGAGGAGATGGATCATTTCGTCGGAAACAAGCACCAATCCGGCCGTCACCGGAAAGACGATGAACAGGGCGAAGCGGATGGAATCGCGCATAATCTCCCGGAACTCATCGGGACGGGACACGCAGCGCGACAGTTCCGGCAATACGGCCTGCGACACGGCGATGACAAAGAGCCCGAGCGGGAGCTGGATCACGCGGTTGGCATAGTTGAGAACGGAAATAGCGCCATCCTGCAGGAAAGAGCCGAACATCCGGCTTACGACGGGGTTCACCTGATTCAGGGACAATCCGGCGGCGTACGGGAAGAAAAGCGCCAGCATCCGGCGAAGGTCACCGTCCTGTCGCCTGGGAATCTCCGGAGTCAATGTCATTCCAAGCCGCGCGCTCCACACCCATTGAAGGAGCATATGCGAAAAACCTCCCGCAAGTACGGCGACAACAAGACAGCCGATGCCCCATCGGGGCGCCAGGAGCAGCAGGAGAAGAATGTACACGATATTGCTCACCCCGGGCGCAACAGCGGGGACGAAGTAGGAATCGAGGCTGTTCAGAACTCCCATCGCCAGCGCGGCAAGTGATATTATCAGCAGGAACGGGAAAAGTTGGCGGGTCAGCGTAATCGCAAGCGCGGTCTTTTCCTGATCGAATCCCGGAGCCATCAGAACGACGAGGGCGGGAGAAAAAACGATGCCGATGCACACAACGGCAGTCCCCGCGATAAGGAGGACGCCCATAGCCTGGCGAGCGAGCGAAAGCGCTCGTTTCCGCCCGTCATTTTGCAGACTCCTCGAAAATATGGGGACAAACGCCGCCGAAAGGGCCCCCTCGGCAAGCAGTTGCCGGAGAAGATTCGCGAGCGTATAGGCGATGTTGAAGGCGTCGATTTGTCGCGACGCGCCGAAAAACGCCGCGGTGATGATCTCGCGGGCAAGCCCGAGAACCCGGCTCGCCAGCGTTCCCGCCATCATCAGGAAGGCGTTCCGGACGACGGAAGCCACATGGGACCGCATCGAAAAGCCTCCTTAATCACAGGAAAGGGTGATGCTGCGATGATAATGATCTGGGGTATCGGGAACGTGTTTCATGGAGATGACGCGGCGGGGCCGACCGTCGCGGAACGAATCGCCGCGTTGTCGATTCCCGGAGTGCTCTCCGTAAACTGCGAAACCACGCCTGAGAATTTTATCGGCCTCGCCAAAAAGAGAATGCCGGAGATGCTTCTCATTGTGGATGCGATGGACATGGGACTTTCGGCAGGCTCGGTCCGGCGCGTCAATCCCAAGGATTGCGCAGGCATCGCGTTTTCGTCTCATGGAATTCCGGTTCCGCTTCTGCTCGAACTTCTTCCGGAAAACATAGTCGTCCGCATTCTCGGCATTCAGCCGGCCGCCGCCTCTCCGTTTTCGGAAATTTCCCGTCCCGTGGCCGAAGCGATTGACACGGTCTGCGCCCTTATCCAAGCAGAAGAGACCGAACATATCCCCATCTACCAGGAAAACCTGTCGCCCAGATAGAACTTCCGGGCGACTTCGCTCTGAGCGACATCGTCGGGCGACCCTTCGATCACGATCTGCCCCTGATGGATCAGATATGTCCTGTCGGTAATCGCGAGCGTATCGCGGACATTGTGGTCGGTCAGAAGAATCCCGAACCCCTTTGCCCTGAGGTTCAGGATGATCTGCTGGATATCGTACACCGCTATTGGATCGATTCCGCTGAAAGGTTCGTCGAGCAGCAGGAAGTGCGGCATGATGGCGAGACAACGGGCGATTTCCACCCTGCGGCGTTCGCCGCCGCTCAAGGCGAACCCGTTTGTCGACGACAGCCGGGTAAGTCCGAATTCCTCGAGAAGATGCTCGACGACTCCTTTTCGCTCGGAAGATTCCGTCCCGAGTTCCTCAAGGACAAGCTCCAGATTTTCCCGGACTGTAAGGCTCCGGAAAACCGAAGACTCCTGAGGCAGGTATCCGACGCCCAGTTTCGCCCGTTTGTAGACGGGAAGCTGCGTAACGTCGCGATCCTTGATGCAGACACTCCCTGAATCGGGTGACACGAGGCCCACGATCATATAAAACGTCGTCGTCTTTCCGGCTCCGTTCGGGCCGAGAAGGCCGACAATTTCCCCCATATGGACGTCGATGTCGACCATGGAGACGACGGTGCGGCCCTTATACGCCTTGCAGAGTTTTTTCGCAGAAAGGATACGATCCGTCAAGGAGCCGATGATCCTTTCAACGGAAAGACAATCTGTGGTTTTCCCGCGGCTTCGATCCTTCCGGACGATAGAAAATACACGAGGGATTCCGCCCGGAGCGTCCGATCTCCCTGAACCGCCGTCACTGCGCCCGAAACCACAATACTTCCCCGCGCTTTCGAGTAGACGGCGCGGTTCCCCCGTATCGTCGTCGGCAGGTCTTTTTTCGGACCTGACTTGAGGACGACGCCTCCGCGGGCAGTGATGTCGGAAATTTCGCCTTTCGCAAGATGGCCATCGATCGAAGCCGCCGAAAGAAACACGCGAAGCTCGTCATCGGCGAACGAACGAACTTTTTCGATGGAGAAAGCGTCTCCGGAAAGAACGACGGAATCGGCGTCGATCATTCTCTTCCCGAGTCTGCCCCGGACCCCGCCTGCAAAACGATAATTGCGCACGTCGCTGAATCCTGTCGTGACTTCCCCGCAGGACAGCTCCACGACGTCCTCGTTCCATTCTCCTTCGGCCCGAACGTCGCCGATGAAACGAACCCTTTTCCCGTCCATATCCCCCTCAACAAGCTGCGCGACAAGAGCGAGTCCCGCCCGGGAGAGCTTGACGCGCCCCTCCCCGTAGAAAAGGCCCTTTTTCGAGTCATAACGCATAGAATCCGCGGTCAGACTGACCTCAGCTCCTTGCGCAAGAGAAGCGACAAACAAAACCGCAAGAGCAACGAAAAACATCCGAAGCCGCATCTTTCCCACCATCCCCGCGGCGAAGTTCTTCAAAGCGACGCTATTGTACCGAAACCGGACGTTGTCTCAAAGGGGAAAACACTCACTCTTCGTTCGGACCAATGAAAAAGTCCGAGAGAGACCGGACTGCGTCCTCCGCGTCGCCGGACGCGACGACACACGTCACATCGCGGGAAGAGGCGCCGATCATATCGATATTGATCCCCTTGTCTGCAAGAACGGAGAACATTCGCGAGGCGATGGCCGTGCCTTCGCTGAACTGTTCTCCCGAGACAGTGACCTTCGCAATCTCCGTGTCGTACGTCACTCCCTGCGCTTCGATCTCACCCGCGAACCGGCGTGTGATATCTATGGCTGCGCTGAGGTCTTTTGAGCGGACCAGGAATGCTATATCATTCACCTGTCCCCGCATGACGCTTTGAACGATCATGTCCGTCGCCACGCCGGAATCCGCAAGTTCCGTGAACAGCCGCGACGCAACGCCTGGCACGTCCGGGACGCCCAATACGGCGATTTTCACGACGCCTCTGTCGTTGTGAACCGATGTCACCCGCGATCCTGCAGGAAAGACCATCCGGTGCATGCCTCCAGTCCTGAGGGGGTGGTAGAATCCCGCCCCCGTCGTATTTTTCTGAACCGTCACCCCGCGCCTGTCTTCGGAAAGCATGAAAAAGCGCGATCGGACTCCGTTTCGCGTAAAGACGGAGCACATGTGTCTCGCCACGTCTTCCGGCATATGGGAACTAAAAGCGATGACGCTAGGTCCGGAACCGCTGATGGCGACGCCGGTGCATCCGGGAACGCTCCGAACTTCCTGAAGAATCTCTTCTCCGCCCGGAAAGAGTTTTGCGCGAAAAGGCTGGTGAAGTTTGTCCTCCATGGCCCAGGGAAGATGCTTCCAGTTTCCGGTGGCCCAGGAAGCCGCAAGAAGGGCGGAACGACTCAGATTATAGACGGCGTCCTTGAGCGAAACCTGTTCGGGAAGGGCTCTGCGCGCGTCGGCGGTGCTCACTTCCACCGCCGGAACGGCGACGACCGCAACCATCGAAGCGGGAAGCCGCGGCATCCTGACGTACCGCAGATCCTTTCCGTCCCAGCAGCTGACGACCATACCGCCGATGCATGAGGGAACGACGTTGTCCGGATGACCTTCCATGCGAACCATGAGCGCAAGCAGTTCGTCAAGCGGAAGGGGTCGATCCCGCAACGCATTGGCCAGAGTAACGCCGCCGACAACGGCGCTGGAGGAACTTCCGAGCCCGCGGCACAGCGGAATGACATTCAAACACCGCAGTCTGAGCCCCGGGGGTGCAAACCCCCACTCGCGGCACGCGGATTCATAGCAATCAATAAACAGATTCCTTTTGGAGCGTCCGAGGTCGCCGCTCCCCTCGCCGATGATTTCGACCTCATAGCGCCCAGACGGGAGGAGTTCGTCGACATCGAATACGTTATACAGCGTGAGTGAAAGACCTACCGTATCGAAACCGGAGCCGAGATTGGCGCTAGAGGCCGGAACGGTTATCCGGAGCAGGCTCATCGAGACAGAACCTCCCGTATCGCGTCCCAGCTTCCAGGCACGCAAACAGGCTCCGGCAGATAATGCATCGGGGCCTCAGGATCCTTGAGGCCGTTGCCGGTCAAAACGAGAACGCCGCGGGTTCCCTTCTGCATTTTCCCGAGACCCGCGAGCTTCAGAAACGCCGCTACGGTGGCGCATGAAGCGGGCTCGGCGAATATCCCTTCGAGGCATGCGAGCTTTCTCTGCGCATCGAGGATCTCCTGATCCGTCACCGCCATGAACTGACCATGCGTCAGCTCAACGGCGCGTCGCGCTTTATCGGCGCTGACGGGATTCCCGATCCGTATGGCTGTCGCCAGCGTCTCCGGGAAAGGTTCCGGAGCGCCTCGGACCATCGGGGCGGCTCCCTCAGCCTGAACGCCGATCAGACGCGGGAGTCGCGTCGAACGTCCCGTCTCTTTATAAAACTCGAACCCGGCGCAATAGGCGCTTATATTTCCTGCATTTCCCACAGGAATAATGAGCCAGTCGGGGGCGTCCGAAAGGTCGTCGCAGATCTCCCACGCCGAGGATCGCTGCCCCCAAAGACGATACGGATTCACGGAATTGACCAGGGTGATGCGAAGTTCGGTCGCCGCTTGCCTGGCGAATTGCAGCGCAACATCAAAGTTGCCTTCGATGCAGACAGCCTTTGCGCCAAAGGCCAGCGCCTGAGACAATTTCCCCAACGCGACTTTCCCCTGCGGAAGCAAAACGGCGCAACGGATGCCCGCAGCTGCGGCATAGGCCGCCGCAGAGGCGGAGGTGTTCCCCGTTGAGGCGCAAACAACTCCTTTCGTCCCTTCTTCCAACGCTTTCGCGACCGCCAGCACCATCCCGCGATCCTTGAATGACCCCGTCGGGTTGGCTCCCTCGATTTTCGCATAGATCTCCGCCCCGGTTCCCTCATCCAAACGCCGCAAACGGACAAGAGGAGTGGACCCCTCACAAAGAGAAAGCTTCGGAGTTGCTGCAGAAATCGGTAAGAACCCGCCGTATTTCTGAAGAATTCCTGTCAACATCGCATACTACCTCCTGAAAGAGAAAGCGGCCTTCATCTCGACAAAAAGCCGGAAGAAGGCCGCTCCCCGGAAAAGCCGCTACGTATCTGGGGAAGGGACCGGATCTTTCCGCGCTGCACCGGACGACGAAAGAGTTGATTCTTTAGTCCGAATAATCGGCGTCGCTTCTGCTTTCCTTTTGAGCAACCTCAGACGTGAATTCGCTTCGCTTATGCAGGATCGGACGTTCCGGGGCCGCGTTGTCGAAAGGACGCCGGCTGATCGTTTCGAGAACCTTTTCCGCCGTCCCCTCCGCGTTGAACGCCTTGAGGAATCGCGTCGCCCACTCTTCCGTCTCGGCGACGATACGATCGACACACGGCTGCGGTTCATTCATGATGGCTTCTCCGAACGGCAGATTGGCCTTCTTGTAATCCCCGCTCTTCCGGCTGTATTTCTTGCCGTCGGCCCATTCCACGATCTTGTTCCAGAGTTCCGTGGAGATGCCGCGATCCGGTTCTTTCACGTAGGATCCATTTTCCACAACCGCGTTCCCGGTCTCCGGATCCATCTTCAGACCAAAGACGATATTCTGGAAAAGCGTGGCGACGTTCCCTTTGGCGATGCCGAACTTCCGGAACCGCGCCACCTTGGATAGAGGCGTGCCGGAAATTCCGTGCTGTGCAATGGCGACTCCATAGGGGCGTATCGCATTGGCGATTTCAAGCGTCCGGTCAAGATCGATCCCTTCATGCTGACCGGTGGTCGTATCGTAGGTTCCGTGGAGACTGCCGTTGGATATGGCGAGAAGATCGGGG
>CAZVUT010000028.1:0-21847 GCA_964630155.1 uncultured Synergistaceae bacterium | reverse complement strand
GTACGTCGCCAAGGCTCAGAGTCAGTAGGCCTCGGATCTTGCGAGGACCGGGTCAAGACGTTCGTGACACGACATTGCGGGGATACGGATTGGGCGCGACAGGAGTCGCGCCTCTTTTTTTAGGGAGGTGCACCGTTTGACGGATCTTTTCCCTCCGCTGTGGCATCCTGCGCTCAGCGACGCGTGGATTCTCGACTGGGACGGCGTTCTGGCCGACACGAAGCTGAACTTTCTTCCATTCCGTGAAAAGTATTTCGCCGGTCGGCAGGTAGCGATCCTGGAGGAGTTGAAACATCTTTCTCCCGACGTCCGGGAGCGGGCGATCGAGGATATGCGTTCGATCGAGATCGAGGGAGCGCGACGCGCGACGTGTGTCGGCGGCGCGGTCGATCTCATCGCGTGGCTGGATCGGGAGAAGCGGCCGTGGGCGATCGTATCGCGAAACTGTCGGGAGTCCATCGAATGCGCGGCCGAGCGAATGGGCTTCACGCTGCCGCGGGTCGTCATGAGCCGGGAATCGGGCCCCGTCAAGCCGGATCCGGAAGCGCTCTGGATCGCCGCCTCTTCTCTCGGCGTCCGTCCCGAGCTGTGCGTGATGGTCGGAGATTACGTCTATGACCTTGTCGGTGCGCGCCGCGCCGGAATGCGCGCCGTGCTGGTGGAGCGCCCGGGCGCCGCGTATGCGCATTGGGCCGATATCGCCTTCGACAGCGTTCGCGATCTCGTTTCCTCTCTCGGGCGCCCTGAGGCGTGCGTCCCGTGGGAATATCTCCCCGTCGCGCGAAACAGAGGGCGGGAATGGCTCCTCGCCGTGCGCGGCGTCGTCGGATCGCTCGATACGAAAGACCCGGACATCGTGCGCGCCATGCTCGAAGCGGCCTCCCTCGGGGTGCTCTTGTTCAGCGTGCCCCCGGAAAGCGTTCTTGAGCCCGAACACTTCAGGGCGTCGCCCGTATGCGCGCCGTCGAATCTCGGAGAACCTCTTGCGGACGTTCTCCAATCGCTGCTTCGGAACTGTTATCCGATGGCGAAGGTTTTCGTCGGAACGGAAGGAATCCGGCTCTCGTCTTCCGAAGATTCCGTCGGGATTCTGGAGGGGGCGATCTCGTGGAGCGGCGCGAAGGCCTGATCGCGGAAAGTCCCCTTGCGGACCGGATGCGCCCCAGAACGCCGGAGGAATTCGCAGGACAGCGCCACCTGCTCGCTCCGGGAGCGCCGTTGCGCACGCTTCTCGAAGGAAACAGGGTGCCGAGCTGCATCCTCTATGGTCCGCCGGGCGTCGGCAAAACCACGCTCGTCCGGATGATGGCGTCGGTGACGGATCGTTCGCTGCTGGAGATCAACGCCGTTACCGCAAAGGTGGCGGAACTTCGCGATCTCGTCGAGGAAGCGAAGCAACTGAAGGCGATGGCGGCGGGGCTGACGGCCATCGCCTTCGTCGACGAGCTGTATCACTTCAACAGGAGCCAGCAGAACGTCCTGCTCCCCTCGGTGGAGCGGGGGGACATTATTCTGGTCGGCACGACAACCGAAAATCCCTGGATCGAGATCAACAAAACGCTTCTCTCCCGAATGGTCATCTTCGAGCTGCACCCCCTCGAAGAGCCGGACCTCGTACAGCTGCTCCGAAGGGCGCTGACGGACCAGCGCGGGCTCGGACGTCTCGAAATGACCGCCGACGACGACACGCTGGGGCTCATCGCGCGTTCGTCCGGCGGCGATGCGCGCCAGGCGCTCACGCGGCTCGAGGTCATCGCGTCGAGCGTCGCGCTCACGGGCGCCTCTGCGGTTACGGCGGAAGCAGCCGGAAGGATTCTTCCCATGACGAGCACGCGATACGACAAGAACGCCGACGATCACTATACGATCGTTTCGGCGCTCATCAAGAGCATGCGGGGGTCCGATCCCGACGCGGCAGTCTACTGGCTTGCCCGCATGGTCGAGGGCGGTGAGGACGTCCGGTTCATCGCGCGCCGCCTCGTCATATTCGCGGCGGAGGATGTCGGACTCGCGGACCCTGATGCGCTGCGTGTCGCCGCGTCGGCGGCCTATGCTGCCGATTTCACGGGGCTTCCCGAAGCGCGGATCATCCTGTCCGAGGCGGTTCTCTACCTCGCGACGGCGCCAAAGAGCAACAGCGCGTACAAGGCCGTCGCCGCGGCGCAGGAGGCGATCCGCGCAGGAGATATTCAGCGCGTTCCGGATCATCTCAACCCGCATGGCGGCGGATACAAATACCCGCATGACGACCCGCGGCACTGGGTGCCGCAGCAGTACATGACGAAGCCGGGGCGCTTCTACTTTCCGTGCGCCAACGAACGCGAGGCGAAGATCCTTGCGCGGATGCGGCGTTTCTGGAAACGGTTCCGGGACGATCCGCCGCTTTCGGAACAGGGCGATCAGTGACGGAATAGACGATAGGCGAGCAGTCCGACGTACTCCCGGAGCGCGACGGACGTGTTGTATAACCCTCCGGGAGAGGGGACCCAGTCCAGTGCGGACGGCGGCGCCTGCTCGGATTTCCGGAGCGCGGGCCACGGATGGATCCGGACGCCGGGCAGCAGGCGCGACGCGCAATAGAGCGACCGCGGCATGTGATACGCCGACGTCACGAGGATGACATCCGTGACGCCTGTCTCCCGAATCTTCGGTGCGACGAACGACAGGTTTTCCCACGTAGTCCGGGAAGCGCCCTCCACGGAAACGGCTGCGCTGTAGCCAAGCCGGTCCGCGGCAGCCAGAACCATCTTCCTGATGTCCTCTTCATTCGCTTTCTCGGGGTAGCCGCCCGAGTAGAGCAATGGCCATCCGTGCTCCCGGGCGAGCAGAAGCCCTTCGAGAAACCGCGTGAGCGTTTCCGCTTCCATGTACGGAGCGCGCGCGGTCGTGTCGACGTCGATTCCGCCCGCGAGGACGAGAACGAGGGGGTTCGATGCGGCCTCGGGGAGAGACCGCCCGGTGGATTCGAGCGGGGAGAGAAGCAACCCCGATAGGGCCGGAGTGGAGAGGAGCGCTGCGGCAAGCGTGACGCAGAGTCCGAGGGACGCGATTTTGCGTTGTCCCGGGCGCCGGAAGATCGCCACGAAGAGCGACAGAAAAAGAAGAAAAAAAAGACCGGGTGGTGTCACCGCGGCCCCCAGAAACTTGTAGGCGAAATAGGATACGGTCATGGGAACCGCGCCCTCTCTAGCGGGAGGATTTCCCGCCTTCCTTCTGACGGTTCCTGAGATACCCCAGAAGCCCTTCCTTGCTCACGATGATGTGACGGCGCATCTCGTCCATCGCCCTGTCCTCTTTTCCGTCCAGGATGGCGTCGATGATGGCGATGTGGCCGCCGGCGAAATTCGTGATCGGATCCATCTCGATGGAGTAGGGGCGGCAGAGGTTGATGAGGTCGGAGATGTTGACGAGCGTCCGGCTCAGGAAGTGGTTGGAGCAGTTCGTGTAGATCATCTGATGAAACGCACGGTCCTCGGAGACGTACTGTTCATGGTTCGTGTGATCCGTCATGCTGCGGAAGATCTCCCTGAAGCGGAGCAATTCCTCCTTCGGGATATGATGGCACGCGTCGGCGACCGCCAGAATTTCGAGCGCCATACGCAATTCGTACAGGTCCGACGCGTCCTTTTCGGTCGGAAGCGTCACATACGCGCCGCGCCTCGGCGTCAGCGTGACGAGTCCTGTCTGGGCGAGCTGCCGGATCGCCTCGCGGACGGGCGTCCGGGAAACGGCGAGCTGCTCCGCGAGATCGATCTCCGAAAGTTTGGACCCGGGTTTGATTACGCCGCTCACAATTGCATCCTTGAGCTTCTCGTACACGATCTGACGAAGCCCCTGGTTGCTTGCCGGAGTCAACGGATTGATTACTGCCACGGTCTATCACCCCTGTTCGTGTGTGTCAGGCGACTATGTACGCATTATACAACATTACAGCCATCCGTTGCACCAAGCCGCAGGCGTTCGAGGTGGTCGTACCAGAGTGAGAGCGCGTATATGACGTCGGAGAGGCGGTTGATGTAGCGATAGGTCCCTTCTTCGATTTCGTTCGAGCGATATAGCGTCACGAGGGTTCTCTCGGCCCGGCGGGCGATCGTGCGGGCCATGTGAAGGGCTGCCCCCGCCTTCGAGTCGCCGGGACGCACGAACCGGAACGTCTCTCCGGTGATCGTCCGCACGTGTTCGGTGATCCCCTCGAGCGTGACGATATCGGGACAGGCCAGCCCCGGATAGAGTGCGAGATGCCCCATGAGAAGCCCCAGATCGCGCTCCAGAACACAGAGCTGTTCGCATATTTCCGGGTACTCGCACATCGACCTCGCAAGCCCGACGGCCGCCTGACACTCGTCGAGCGTTCCGTACCCCTCGACCCTCGGGTGATCCTTCGGAACGCGGGTTCCGTCGCCAAGGCTCGTCTCTCCCCTGTCTCCGCCCTTTGTGGTAATCCATGCATCCGTCATGATTGTCCCCTCCCGGGAGAATGTCGTCTAATGAACGGGCGCCGGGGGAAGCGGCGGAACGCCCTTCTCCCAGACGGACCAGTCGCGGACGATATGATCCACTACGGCCGCGCCGACGAGGAACCCGTTCTTCATGCCGATGGAGAATGAACCGTTCCGGGCGGCGAGGCTCTCTTTCGGAGTCTGTCCCTCGTGCGGCTGATCGAAGTTCACGATGTCGCGCGCGATCATATACCGCCCGAGCATTCCATGCCTCTGGAGCGCAAGCGCGACCGCCGAATCTTCCATCTGCGTGCTCACGTAGGTTCCGGCCTTGTACAGCGCGCAGATATGGTCCGCTTCCCGCGACAGCGTGCGCCCGTGCCACCACGTGTCGGAGCAGACGGTCGTCCCGACGCCGACGAACGGTTTCCGGCGAGCCTGCTCTTCCCGGTATCTCAGCCGGTAGAGGGCCGCGTCGACGGCGTCTTCCAGTGGAACGTTGCGGCTCAGTCGGTACGCCCATTCGGTCAGGACCGGATCGAGCCTCAGAACGATCCCCTTCCCGGCGGCTTCGAGCGGCTGGAAGACGGGGCCCTTCTCCGTGACGTCCAGCGGCGACCAGCGTTGCCCCAGGTCGAAATCCACGACGCAGCCGGACCAGAAGACGGACCCGAGCGAGCCCCGTTCCGGAGGCGTTCCGGCGCACCCGGAAGTCAGGAAATATGTCGACGAAAAGTCAAACCGAGGGTCGGACAGGATGGCCGTGACGGAAGCGGCGGCGTTCGCCTTGCCGACGCCTATGATCGCGCCGCAAACGCCTGAGGGGGAGCAGTAGACGGGAGCGAACGCGCCTCGGACGGCGACGGGCGTCGCATCCTTGAAATATCGGTCGTGCCAGTGCTGGAACTCTCCCGCGAAATCTCCGGTGTTCGCCCCGACTTCGAACATCGCGAAGACGAACACCTTCGGGCGGATGACATCCGCGGATGCGGCGACGGCGAGAAGCAGAACCAGGAAAAGCGACACAAGCGAACGAACGGTTTTTCTCATGAGAACGCCCCCCTCGTTGTGTGGACTGTATTCTTCTGCGTGAATCAGGATAATTCAACGCTCTTGCGTCAAAAATGTCAATCTCGCCGCGCGGGCGCCGGTGGTGCGTTCGCGTTCCCCCCTGTGCGACGATCATTTGTTCCGTTGTGTTGATAGAATATACGGCAGACAGCTTCAAGAACCTGAAAAGGGGTGGTTTTCCCATGGACCCGAGATGTGCGCCCGCGTATTCGGGATTCGCCACATTTCTGCGCGCCCGGACGGGTGCGCCGCAGGATGTGAAAGCCGGCGAGGTCGGAATATACGGAATGCCCTTCGACACGACGTGCGGCTCCCGGCAGGGGGCCAGATTCGGCCCCAGGGCGATACGAGAGGAATCGCTTCATTTCATGTACCAGATGGGTGCGCTGACGACGGACCGGAAGGAAATGGTCAACATTCACACCGGAAAGACCTTCCGTTTCCCTCCGCGCGACATCGTGGTCGATACGGGCGATTCGGATGTCTTCCCGGCAGACGTGGCCCGGACCGCCGCCGCGATCGAAGAGCACGTGTTTGAAATCGCGCGAAGGGGGGCTCTTCCCGTCGGCATGGGAGGGGATCATTACGTGACCTACCCGGCCGTCCGGGGCGTCGAACGCGCCTGTGCGGAACGATTCGGGCGCGCGAATATGGGCTATGTCCACGTCGATGCGCACCTTGATCTGACGGATGACACGGAAGCGTGGGGGCGCCACTACCACGGTTCCATCGCGAGGCGCGTCGGCGAACTGCCGGGCGTGGACCCGAAACGAATGGTATGGATCGGGACGGGCGGGAGCTTCCAGACCGTCGAGCGATGGGACTACGTTCGCACGAGCGGCGCGACCGTCTTCAACGTTCGCGATATCGACCGTCTCGGGATTGATACGGTCGTGACGAAGGCGGGGGAAATCGCCGCTGACGGAACGGACGGAGTCTATGTCACCGTCGATATCGACGTCGTGGACCACGCATTCGCGCCTGGGACGGGCTCGTTCGTCTTCGGAGGAATCACCTCCGCGCAGTTCCTGAATCTCATGGAACAGCTCGCGCGCCTTCCCGTGCTCGCGATCGATCTTGTCGAGGTGGCGCCCGATCTCGATCCTACGGGCGGAACGCAGCGGCTGGCCGCAATGGGCATCATAACGTTTTTGATGGGCCGCATTTTCTAGAAAAGAGGTAAAATATCCATATAGTGCGAGAAAAAAGCGAAATTATGCACGGGGGAGGGGTATATACCCCTCCCCCGTGACTTGACAAAAAATGCACAAGCTTTATGATGGTCGGCAATGAAGTATGCATCATCAAACTTTCGACGCAAGGAGACACGGCATGCTCAACACGCCTCTGGCGGAACAGATCGGCATCGTCCTGTACGGACTTAGGAACAGCGGCAAATCGTCGCTTGTGAATAATATGCTCGAAGCGGAAATCTCTATCGTCTCGGATCGTCCCGGCACCACGACGGACCCCGTTGTGCGGAGCATCGAAATGGGGCCGCTCGGTCCCGTTTCGGTGACGGATACGGCCGGATTCGACGACGACGAGGATGAACTCGGCGCGCTTCGCGTCAGCCGCACGAACCTCCGGCTCGAGACTGCGGACATCGTCCTCTTCGTCACTCCTGCCGACGCGCCGCCGACGCCGGCCGAAGAAGCCGTCATCGCGCGGCTTGCGGAAAAGAAGAAGCCCGCCCTGATCGTGTTCACCTTCGCGGATCGGGGAATATGCGACGAAAAGCGGCGTTTCGCTCCCCACTACCGCAAGATACATGTGGACAACCTGTCGCGTCGCGGCATCGCGGACCTCAACGCGGCGCTCCAGTCCTTTTCCGACCTCGTCGAGCGCGAGATAACGCCGCTCGAAGGGCTGGTCCAGGCGGGGGAGTCGATCCTTCTCGTGACGCCGATTGACAACTCGGCGCCGAAGGCCCGGATGATCCTTCCCCAGGTGGAAGTCATCAGGGACATCCTCGACAAGGACTGCTTCATGTCCGTCACGAAGGAGCGCCAGCTTGCCGCGTGTTACGCCTCGCTGAAGGAACGCCCCTCTCTCGTGATAACGGACAGCCAGGCATTCTCGGAAGTTTCGGCCCTCATCCCCGAAGATCAGCTCCTGACGTCCTTTTCGATCCTCTTCGCGCGCAAGAAGGGCGACCTCGCGTATTTCGTCGAAGGGCTCCGGCGTCTGCGGGATATTCCGGCCGGCGGAAAGATCCTGATCCTCGAATCGTGCAAGCACCACCGCGTGGACGACGACATCGGCACGGTCAAGATCCCGAACCTCTTCCGCAAAAAGGTGCGTCCCGATGTCTCGTTTGAACTCCGCCAGGACGTTCCCGAATGTCTTTCGGACTATTCGTTCGTGATCAACTGCGCCGGATGTATGACGACCCACAACAACATGATGCGCCGGATCGCCCTTTTCCGGGAGGCCGGGCTGGCCGGGACGAACTACGGCCTTTTCCTCGCGTGGGCCAAAGGGCTCCTGCCCCGTGCGCTGGAGCCGTTCCCTCTGGAACATGCGCTCTACAACAGCTTCGCCGGAGGTTCGGATGACGCACGGCATTAGGTCGATCCGGGAATTGATGGCGCTTCCGACGGCCGATCTCGTCGCGGAAGCGGACAGAATACGAAAGGAACGGTACGGCGACGGCGTGTGGATCCGCGGACTGATGGAATTCACGAACCGCTGCGACTGTAACTGCCTGTACTGCGGCCTGCGCCGGGAGAACCGGAAAATCGGCCGCTACAGCCTCGAAGAGAACGTGCTGCTCGATGCCGCGAGGGCCGCGTTTGACCGGGGGATTCGGACATTCGTCCTGCAGGGCGGCGAGGATCCGCTCTGGACGACCGACAGACTCTGCGCGCTTGTGTGCGCCATCAAGGCGCAGACTTCGGGCGAAGCGGCCGTAACGCTGAGCTGCGGCATCCGGTCGCCCGGCGAGTACCGGGCGCTCCGTGACGCGGGAATGGACCGTTATCTGATGCGTTTTGAAACGTCCGACCGCGAGCTGCACGAATGTCTGCGCGACGGCGTCTCTCTCGAGCGAAGGCTCCGGGCGCTGCGCGACCTCCGCGAAACGGGCGTCGAGGTCGGCTCGGGGTTTATGGTCGGGCTTCCGGGAGAGACGGAGAAGACGCGCCGCGAGAACCTCGAACTGTGCCGGGATCTCGAGCTTGACATGATCGGCATCGGTCCGTTCATCCCGAACCCGGATACGCCGCTTTCCGCCGCCGCTCCCGGGACGATCGAAGAAACGGTCCGCATGACGGCGATTACGCGCATCATCCTGCCGGACGCCAATATCCCGGCGACGACCGCAGCCGGGTCGCTCTTTTCGGGAGGCCGCGAGGCGATGCTCGCCGCCGGGGCGAACGTCCTCATGCCGAATATCACGCCCCTGAGCGTCCGCATGCTCTACCTGCTGTATCCCGGAAAGGACACGATCCGGCAGGACGGAGTGCAGGAACTCGACGAGATCGCCGGACATCTGCGCGCGCTCGGTCGAACGATGCGGCTGGATTGCGGGGAATCGCGCTCTTCGGCGCGTCGACGCGGCATCGCGGAAACAGCCGCCGCGAGGATGTGATTCCATAATGCCCGGAGAAGACTCTGCTTCGATTCGCAACCTCCGATCCTGCCGGAAGGAGCACGCCGGGTACGCCTGCGATGGAGAATCGCCGGCGCATCCGCTGTTTTCCGGAATGCTCTTCCCCGTGCTCGCGCTTTTGCTCTGGTGGACCGGCAGCAGGCTCGGGCTCTGGAACGCCTTTTTGCTTCCGTCGCCGGAGGCGGTGATCGGCGCGGCGTGGAAGCTCACGCTGAACGGCGAACTCCCGGCGGGGATTCTCTCGAGCACGCTGCGGATCGTCGCCGGATTCGGCGCATCGTGCACGTTGGCGCTTCCGCTCGGCGTCATGCTTGGGCTTCGTCCGGCATGGGGGCGGCTCTTTTATCCGACGCTCGAATTCCTGAGGCACGTGCCGCCGCTTGCGCTGCTTCCGCTGCTGATCCTCTGGTTCGGCATCGGCGAGGGCTCGAAAATGGTGGTGATCCTCCTGGCCACGTTCTTTCCCGTGTTCCTGAACACGCTCGACGGCGTGCGACGCTGCGACGCGGGGCTGATCGAGGTCGGCCGGAGCCTGAACCTTACCGGGACGCAGCGCTTCCGGCGGATCATCTTCCCCTCCGCGCTTCCGTCGATCCTGACCGGACTGCGCCTCGGCCTGGGGTACAGCTGGCGTGCGCTGATCGGCGCCGAACTCATCGCGGCGTCGTCGGGCCTGGGGTACATGATCCACGACGCTGAATCCCTCTCGCGCTCCGATGTCATCGTCGTCGGCATCCTCGCGCTCGGCCTGATCGGGGGCGTGTCGGACCACCTGTTCTTCAGGTTCGCGCGCGCGGCCGCGCCATGGAAGGGAGCGTCGGTCCGCCATGACGGTTGGGATTAGGCTGCGCGGCGTCGGCAGGACATACGCGCTGCCGAACGGCTCCATTCGCGCCGTGGACGGACTCTCGCTGACCGTCGATCCCGGAGCGTTCGTGACGGTCGTCGGCAGGAGCGGTTGCGGCAAAACGACGCTCCTGCGCCTCGTATCGGGGCTCGAAGACCCTACGGAAGGCGCGGTCGAATTTCTCCGCGACGGCCGCCGCGTCGAACGAAGCGACGCGGGAGTGGGCATCGTCTTCCAGGAGCCGCGCCTCATGCCGTGGCTGACGGTCGCACAGAATGTCCGTTTCGCGCTCGAAGGCCGAAGCGACCGCGAACAGGTCGAACGCAAAACGTCGGAGACGCTGCGCATGCTCGGGCTCGAACGCTTCCGCGACGCCTATCCGCATCAACTGTCCGGCGGAATGGCCCAACGCGTCGCACTCGGACGGACGCTGGTCTTCGATCCGGAAATCGTCCTCATGGACGAGCCCTTCGGCGCCCTGGACTACTTCACGCGCCGGAAGCTCCGGCGCGACATCCGGGCGCTTCACGCGCGAACCGGCAAGACGTTCGTTCTCGTAACCCACGACGTCGACGAGGCGCTCTCGCTCGGACAAACGGTCATCGTCCTCGAAGCGGGCGGGGTCGCCGACATCGTTCCGGTCCCCTTCGAGACTCCGGTCGAATCGGACGACCCCGTCTTCATCCCGCTTCGACGGAGAATCCTTCGTGCAATCACCGGGGAAGACTCATTCGCCCCGGATATACCCCACTATCAGGAGGCTGTCGCCAATGCATCGCACTAAGTGTTTCATCGCCGCGCTGCTGCTCGCGTGCGCGTTCACCGGAGCCGCGCATGCGGCCGGAGTGAAGGAAATAGGCATCACCTACGTCAAATCGCCCCTCAACGTCCCGGCGATCCTCGAAATGAAGCTCGGACTCTTCGAAAAGGAATTCGGCCCCGACGGAATCACCGTCTCGCATCCGGACCTCAACGCGGGACCGAAGCAGACGCAGGCCATCGCCGCCGGATCGGTGCAGTTCGCCAACTGCCTGGGCAATACGTCGGCCCTGCTCGCGGCCGCCGGAGGCGTCGACCTCAAGATCATCGGCATCTTCAGCCGGGCGCCCGAGGCCTTCACGATCCTGGCGAAGAACCCCGCGATTTCGTCCGTGAAAGACCTGAAGGGCAAAAAGATTGTCGGCCCGAAGGGAACGCTGCTGCATCAGCTCCTTATCGCGGCGCTGGCCCGCGACGGGCTCAAACCGACTGATGTCGAGTACCTTTCCATGGGACTCATGGAAGGCGTCGCGGCGATGCTCTCGGGAAGCGCCGACGCCGCGCTCGCGGCCGGGCCCGCCGTATCGAAGGCGCAGGAACAGGGCGCGAAGATCCTCTCCACGGGAAAGGGGCTTCTCGACGCAAGCACGGTCATCGCGGTCGGCGGACCCTTCCTGAAAGAGCACCCCGATCTGGTCGCGCGCTTCATGAAAGTTCACAAAAGCGCGCTCGCGTTCATGAAAGAGAACGAAAAGGAAGCGCTCCGGATCACCGCCGAAGAAACGGGCCTGACCCCGGAAGGGGCGGCGAAGATGTATCCTCTTTATGACTTCGACGTGACCATTCGCCCGTCGGACATCGAAGACCTCAGGAAGACACAGGACTTCCTGATCGAAAGCGGAATGATGGAGCGCGGGGTGGACATCGAATCGCTTGTCGTCCGGGTGGAGTAGCGCCGTTCAAGACAACGCGTTCCATGTCCGAACCATAGGCGAACGGACTGCTTGAATCCACGGAAGGAGCGGAGAGGCATGGAACGCATCAACGCGGATCTGACGACCGGGAGGGATGACCTCGCGCAGCTTCTTGGCGAGGCTCAGACGCAGGAGAAGGAAACCCGGGAGCCTGAGCGGCTTTCGGAAGAAGACACCCTCAAGCGCCTCCGGAAAGCGCTCGAGGAGATCGACGAGGAGCGAATCGCCATCCTCGACCGGCACCATGAGATGGTCGCCAAATCGCAGAAGGCGAACATGGAGCACCTCAAGAAAAAACTCGCCGAAAAACGGGTTTTCGAAACCGAAAAGATCGACGACATGCTCATCGAAAAGGCCATCATAGAACGCATCAACGCGCGAAACCGCATCGAAGAGGACGCTCGCAAAAGAAGCCCAAAAGACGGATAGACCACAAATGGGATCGCTCGACCATTTGTGGTCTATCAGGGGAGGGGGAGACGCGGATGGGATTCAGACGGCTATGGGTTTCGATGGCGATATGTCTCGTGACGATTCTCGGGAGCTGCGCTGCTTCCACTCAAGCGGCTGCGGAATCGGTCTCCGTGACCTCGGCCGAGTACGCGCGCGGTATCGGCGGAACCGATCACAGCGGCGAATCCCTTTTCTTCCTGATCGGCGCGAGCGTCCGCACCGAAGACCAGGCCCGGAAAATCCTCGAACGCGCGCTCCCGTTCTTTGGCGACATGCAGTCGTATTTCATCGTTCAGCGAAGCGACGGCTTCCTGGGCCTGAACCCGGGCTGGTGGGTCGTCATGGAGGCGTACCGGAACGCTCCGTCGAAGGAGAATCTGGAACTTGCCCGGCGCGCGTTTCCCGACGCGTATGTCCGGCGCGCGACCGTTCTCGTGTCGGAGCCGATACCGGTGTACGAAGACCTGGTCGAAAAAGAGTTGAGCAAACCGTAACGGAAGAAACGTCCTTCACCGCGGGGCAGGCATTCTCTCTCGTAAAGTCGGGACAACGGTTACGGACGGGGAAAAGAACGAAGAGGCCGGGGGAAAAGTTTCCCCCGGCCTCTTCGTGGCCTACAGAAAGATCCGGTAATCGGTTCCAAGCGTGCGGGCGAACTTGCGGGCGTTTTCCTTCCCGATCGGGCGCTTGCCGTTCTCCATCTCGGAGATGTGGCGCTGCGGAATGTTTGTCGCTTCCGCAATGGCGCGCTGCGTCATGCCGTGCTTCATTCGCTGGCCTGCAAGAACCATCCCCGGGAGATCAGATCGTTTCTCCGGAAAGGCATCCCTCCACGGGACCACCGGTTCCTCTTCCACCACGAACGAACAACCTAAGCTCTCCAGTGTCCTGACGGCGGCTTCCTTCCTCGACGCCGGGCAGGTGAAGCGGAGCGTCACGGCCGCGTCGTCAATAGGGGGCGTTTTCGTGAGTTCCAACGTAGATCACCTCCACAATAACGGAATACAACCGTCCACGTCATGGATGAATGATACCATGAAATAGTATCAAAAGGAATGCTCAGCCGGCGCAACCTCGACAGGGCCGACCGGGACGAGATGATTCGGCGGCTGGCGGCAAGAGGCATAAAGCAAAAGGACATCGCAGATACGGTCAGGCTGACGCGGCAGACCATAACTCACATCATCGGCAATTCGGATGACGGCTTTCTCTCTCGCAGTCAATTCGAGCCCGAGAGCCCGGGCCAAAACTCGACGAGCTGGTGCATGAGAAGGGTGAAGTCGCGCAGTCGGTTCTACGTGTTTTACGGAAACGAATCGAGGACTTTAAAACAATACCCATCGGACGATGCTTCAAAAGCGTGATTTTGGGGTATCGTTTCGCTCCCGCGATGGAGAACGGAAAACGCCTCCGTTCCACTACTGGACTAAGTTCGATGTTTATGATAAAAAAGTGTCCGTTGCCGGAGTGGCGGAATGGTAGACGCAGCGGACTCAAAATCCGCCGGGGGCGACCCTGTGGGAGTTCGAGTCTCCCCTTCGGCACCAAACCTTGATAGCGACAGGATTGGCAATGCGCTTTAAAGCACGAAAGCAAAAGCGGTTTTTCCTCGAAAAAACGGTGAATCCACCGTGGTAAAAACAGGAGAACCGCGACGGATTTTTCAACGACCTTCCCGGATTCCGTTTTCGGCGGAAATCGGGGAGGTTTTTTAATGTCAGGTATCGAAGAAGCGAAAAACGGCGCTCAAGCAGGCTGGGAAGAGGCTTTCCGCTACTTCATCATTTTCAAGACCGCCGAGGGGCGAAGTCCGCGGACGGTTTCCGATTACGGGAAACACATCAGGTTTTTCTTCAAGAAATACCCCGACGCGTTCGCGCAAGGCCCTGCCCTTCGCCAATCGCTCCTCGCCTATTTCTCCGAACCCGTCAAACCCGCGACATACAACATCCGGTTCACCAATCTCAAGGTTTTCTTCGACTGGTGCCGTGCCGAGGGCTACCTGCCGGAAAACCCGAACCCTTTCCGCGGCTTGAAAAAGAAGAAAGCCGAGGGGCGCATTGTGCGGATCGGGCCGGACGTTCTGACCGCGCTTCTCAAACTTCCGAACAGGGAATACTTCAGCGGGACCCGGGATTATGCCCTGATATTACTCTCCCTGGACACCGGAATTCGCCCCAGCGAAGCTCTCGCGCTCACGACCGACGACGTGAATCTCAAGGCGTATGAAGTGTATATCCGTGCGGAATCCGCCAAGACTCGCGTGTCCCGAACCCTCCCCTTCAGCAATACCACCGCCGCTGCGATCGCAGATCTGATGCGGGTTCGTCATCCGCTCTGGAATTCCGGAACTCCCGTATTTTGCGCCGCTACGGGGAATCCATTCGGGTTGAGGGACTGGGAAGACCGAATTTGTATGTACTCCAAAATACTCGGAACAAAGATCCGCCCCTACGACCTTCGTCACACGTTCGCGTTGATGTACCTCAAGAGGGGCGGAAACACCTTCGCCCTCCAGCGGACGATGGGGCACACGGACCTCTCCATGACGCGCCGGTATATCGCCCTGAACGACGACGACCTGCGGGAAGAACACAGAAAGGCGTCTCCTGTCGAAGGGATCTTCAAGAAGCGGATCACCGTGCTGAAGGTGGCGAAAATCAAAAAACCCGAATAGCTATTTCAAAAAAAGACGACCACGTTTTGTTTCCCGAAGGCCCGACTCATAGGTTTCTATAAGAATGGGGGGCCTTCGGGCAAATCCGCTCCATTCACGAGGAGACGTGGTCACATGACCATGATGTCGATGGAGTATCCGGCGGGAGTAGCGGGGAAGTTGCAGCGAAAAAGGGCGAAGAACACCGTGCGCGGTTCTCTCGATTGCATGGCGACGGTCGGAGCGCCGGAGAAGGCGTCATTTGAACCGGGAAACGCCCTGACGGAGTTTCTCAGGTTGCGGCTTGCGCAGGGGCGAGGCGAACGGACGCTGAAAGATTACGCGAAGCACGTCCGTCAGTTTTTCCGGGAGCATCCGGAAGCCGTGGACGAGAAGAAACTGTGTGACGCGGTGATCGAGTACATGTCCGAGAGAATCGCCCCTGCGACGTACAACCTTCGCCTCTCGAACCTGAAGAACTTTTTCGAGTACTGCCGGGAAAGGGGTCTTCTCGAAACGAACCCGATGGACCTCTTCTCGAAGAAGAAGGACGCCGGCCGATTCTCGAGGATTACGGACGAGGCCGTTCTGGATCTTCTCGACCGCCCCGACAGAGGCACATTCGTCGGGAAACGCGACTACGCGCTCATGATGCTCTCGATTGACACGGGGATCCGACCGAGCGAAGCGCTCCATCTGATGCGCGACGATATCGACCTGAACGGACGGACCGTCACCATCCGTGCCGACGTTTCGAAGACGCGGGAACAGCGGATTCTGTTCCTCAGCCCGGAGGCTGCGCGCACGCTCGAAGAGCTGATTCAACAGAGGAAACGGTCGTGGAGGAGGAACGTTCCCCTGTTTCCGACATTCGACGGAAGACCGCTTTCCGAGCGCGAATGGGCGGATCGAATCGCGGAATATCGCGTGACGTCCGACAACCCCATCCGTCCCTACGATCTGCGGCACTACTTCAGCCAGGCGTATCTCAGGAACGGAGGAGACGTCTTTGCGCTCAAGGACATTCTCGGCCACAAGACGCTCCAGATGACGCAGCGGTACATCTCGCTCAACGGAGAGGATCTCCGGACCGACCACGTCAAGGCGAGCCCCGTTCAGAAGCTTTTCGGCGGAAGCCCGAAACCGCGCGGGCGCGACATCAGAAAACCGGGGAACGAGAGCGTCCTTCCCGGGAGAAAGAATAGAGCGCCGCGCACGGCCGAAGGCGGAGACGAAACGATGGAAACGCTTGCCGAGCTGTTCCGGTCGGATCCCGCGACGGTCATCCGGTTCGTCTCGAGGATGAACGACGTCATGTCGGAGTTCTCGCAGGGAGGACGTTCGTGATGAAACGGGAAAACGTCCGGTTCGTCATTCAGGGAACGCTTCGGGAGGCGCTGGCGGAGGCGAAACAGCGCGTCGCAGAACTCGAGAAACGGGCCCGGGAGGAAAACGGGCGGGTGCGGACGCGGGGGCTCATCCTCATGGGCGCGGTCCTGATCGAACACGTCAAAGAAGAAAAACGCGAGGCGCTTTACGAACGCCTGATCGACCTCGACGCCATCGTCCGCAATCCGAAGAGCTCCCCGGAAGAGAGAAGCGAAGCGAAACGTCAGTCGAGAGCAATCATCGCGGCGCTCGCGTCCGGAAACGCCGCGGAGCGGCAGGCGTGAACCGCCGATGTGGAAACCCTACATCCGCTTCAGCTCCTTCGCGTCGGGCGTCGGGGCGGTCGCGAAGGCCGGCGCGCACGTCCGGTATCTCACGCGGGAAAAAGAATGCCTTCTCTGGAACATGACGTCCTTCGGCGAACACGTCTTCCGGAGAGAGGACGCAAAGAAGCGCTGGGTCGCAGTGGGACGAATGGAGACGGGAGGAGCGCCGCTTGACACGAAGGCGGGGCGCTCCCGCCGCGACGGGTGCATCCAGGTCCGGCTCTTTCTTCCGCTCCCGAACGACATCTTTGACGCAATGACGGACGACGAAAAACGGCGTTCCATCGGGAACCTCGTGCAGGGATTCTCGCTCGACTCGACGGACGTCCTCTGGTCGCTTCACCGGGGACTCCCGAAGGAAACCGCAGGAGGCGCGCCTTCCTCTCGCGAGAAGAACCTCCATCTTCATATCTGCTACCGCCCGCGAGGCGAAAAGGGACTCAAACACAGGATTTCGATCAGGAGAAGCGTCGCGCGTCTTCGCGAAATACTCGCCCTCTGGCTCGAGCGACACGGGTGCGAGATTGACCGGAACGCGCTCGACCATCCGGGGCCGAGACGCCACATCTCGGCAGGAAAGATCGCCATCGCGGAACGGGGCGAAACGCTCGCGTCGGCGGAGGAACAGCTTCAGGCCGATCTCACGATGGCGAAGAGGGACGTATCGATGATCTTTCGCGAAGAGGCGAGGCGGATCGTTCTAGAACACCTCGAAGCCCTGACGACCGTAGAAAAGCGTGCGTCCCTTCAGGAAGTCCTGGGCTCGAGAGGCTGGAAGCTCTCGAAAAAGCGGCGAGGGAAACGAACGACCTGGGTTCTCGAGGACGACGCGGGAAAGGAATATGCGCTCCGGCGGATCCTCGGGGCGAAGGCGGCGGTGGTCGATCGAATGATGACCGCGCTCGGCAAAATTGAAAAAACCGGAGACACGCAACGCTCCGGACGAATACTCGAAGACATCCCGCGGTAAAAGAATACGAGCCGGACGAGAAGCGTGCGTCCGGCTCCCCTTTTCGAAGAGCCCGCTTCATTTCACGGATCGATCGCATCAGCTCCCTTCGTCCGCCCGGCCGTTCGATCCTTTCGTGCCCCCTCCGCCATACCAAAGCTTCGATCCCGCGTTCCGAACGAGTGAAACTCCACGGGATTTTCCGTCCTCGTCCCGTAAGGCTCAAGGGTGCGTTGCCTGACGGCAACACTCCCTTTCGGCAGGGGGCTTCGCCCCCTTGCATCCCCCGGAAAAGACGCCGCTCTTTCTCGCGTCGCTCCACTGGAACGTCATATTATGTCGTTCGGGAATGGTATTCTTTGGAGAAGAAAGAAAACGTAAACTTGCGAAATTCAATCTTCTCTCCTGTTTGTAATCGCGACATCCCCTTGTCGCCTGGATGAATGGAATGTCAAAAAAGTGGTGAGAAAAATGCACGTCGAGAAAACGATCAACCCTGCAAACTTTACCGGAGTTCAGATTTTGCCCGGGAACCCGCTGTGACGGTTTGGACGGTTCAAAAGGATCTTGTCTCACTGGACGAGAGTCGGGAACCCGTCGGGTGCGATACGACCCCGGAAAGCGTATTTCCTGTTGAGAGAAGAGAGCTTTTGTGGGACGAGAGTTCATGAACGGAGAGATACGATGAAGAAAGGAGAATCGCACGGGGCGCCCGCGCGAAATACGGCGCGTGTTCGGAGCCGAAGGGGAGATTCGATTTTCGGAAACACGATCTGCCGGAGAGCAGCGCCACGCTGCCGGCCGACATACAATCCCTCAGGATCGTACGGGATTTCGGGCCCCTGAGCAGTCGCATGCTGCAACTCCGGCAATGCCCCGCGTGCGGCGCATATTTTCTGTACTGGAGCGACTTCGGATACCGGACCTGCGGAACCGTAGACGATGCGTTCCAGACGCGTCAGAGTGAGGAAGCTCTCAAGCGGCCCCTTTCAACCCTGACGTCGCCGAAGGAGATCGGTCCGGGGCTTCCGGACGAATGATCCGGAAGGGAAACGCGACAATAAACGAAGTAGTCGCATATTCGACCGGGAAGGAAAATCCGGGGCCGCACAAACGCATTGACGGAATGACTCAGGGGGAGAAGCTTCTCGAACATTTCTTTCCTGGGAATCCGGAAACAACGCAACGGATTCTTGCATCGGTAAAGGAAGGGGAATCTGTGTGGAAATAACAATCCATCGTGGGACACAGGAGATCGGCGGCAGTTGCGTGCAGATTTTCTCGGAAGGACGTTCGATATTGATCGATGCCGGATCGCCCCTCCGAGAAACCCGGAGCGAAGTCAATCTTTCGGATATCAATTGTGACGCGGTCTTGATTAGTCACCCGCATCAGGACCATTACGGCCTGATCGAGAACCTTGATCCGGCCATGCCGGTCTACATAGGCGAAATCGCCGGTAAGATGATTGCCGCAGCCAGAGTCTTCACGGGCCGAAAGTCGCTCAACAACACCTTTACGTATTTCAAGGCGTGGACGCCTTTCGAGATTTCCCCGTTCCGTATCACTCCGTATCTGATGGATCATTCATCCGTCGATTCCTTCGGTTTCCTGATCGAAGCCGATGGGAAAAAAGTCTTCTACAGCGGAGATTTCCGAGCGCATGGTAGCAAGGAAAAAGCATTCGAGGCCTTTCTCGCCAGGCCGCCTCGGAATGTCGATTTGCTCCTGATGGAAGGCACGATGATGGGGCGTGAAAATGAGGCGTACAAGCGGGAAAAAAACATAGAAGAAGAGATGCTGAAGGTTTTGATCAATGAGACCGGGCCTGCGTTTCTGGTCTGCTCCGGGCAGCATGTGGATCGTTTGTGCGCCGCCTATAGAGCGTGCCGAAGGTCCGGGCGGATCTTTGTGGTCGATATCTACACGGCCTGGATACTGCAAATTCTATCGGAACACTTTGACACGACCCCTCACTTCCGCATGGAGGACATCCGTGTTTTGGCACATGGAGCGACCGCCAGGAGCCACTATCTGTCAATCAAGGGCGACTCGGATTTCGACGACTTCTTACGGGAGATCTACAAGCGAGACAACGTCATTACGGAGGCTCGGATCGGGGAATCTCCAAGGCGCTATTTCGTCAAAAACAGTCGCGTCGATCTTCTGCTGAAAGCGCTTAATCCTCCACAGTGCAGCCTCATATATTCGCAATGGAGCGGATACCTTGAAGAGAAATACAACCCTCAGAGCTGGAAACTGACGAACCTCAGGGACGACCCGAGGGTTGCGTTCCATGAGATTCACACCGGCGGACACGCCTTCAGGCCGGACCTGAAGCGTTATGCCGACGCCATGAACCCGAAACTCCTTGTACCGATACATACGGAAAAGAAAGATGCCTATGCGAAATACTTCAAGCCCATCCAGGTCAAGCCCGTTGCCGACGGTGAGATCTTTCGGGTCTGAAGGATGTGGTCAACGAAAATGACACTTCTCCTTTGCAAATGATAGAAAATGCCGTCGAAGACGGAAGGCGAACGGCCGTCGAGTCGATAATCGCCGTTGCGTGATGCGTCAAGATTTCGATATTGAGAGAAGTGATGTGCTGCCTCTGTCACGGAGATGAAGGAGTGCGTGCGACAGCAATATAGGTGTTTGCTGAGCTTTCATATCAGCTTACGGACGAGATGTTCTTGGCTGTTGCGGAAACATACAATTTAAAGGTAAAATAATTAGTAAATTTATTACCGAGTTCCTGGAGCGCTACGGGCATGGGAGAATGATAGCAAATAATGCCTATGAGCACTCTTGTCCAAATGCATTTGGTGATTTTTTGTTGGTGTTATATATAATTTTAGTAAAAATACTCCTCTCGGACTATCTTCTTCTGCTTTTTAAGAGACCGAATAATCCATGAAGGGGATAACAAGATGCCGATCATAGATCTGATCAAGGAAACCTGCGAGGATCTGATCAACTTGCACCGGAAGGATCCCACCCGTGCGAAGTTTTTGTTCCCCTCCGGTATGCTCAGTGAGCAAGAAGCTCGCCGTTGTTTTGCCGCATCTGTCGAGAGAGGGACAGAATATCGTTACATGGCAGAGACGCCGGACAAAGAGCCGTGCAACTTTTCGGACACAGGTATGACAGATACTCAAACGAATTTGAGCCTTTGGAGTTTAGATGGCGAAGATGAATTAAGTAAAATCATATTTAGAACCGATAATCCTGGCGAAGAAAAAATAGATAGTGATATATATGAGTTGCTGAGCCAGAAATTGAAATACGAATATGGCCCTTCATTCATAATATTTCTCGCCAGGAGAGAAATGATTCAAAAAAAGAAGATCCCCGAAGCAGTATGGTTCCACCTTCTCTTGAATGAGGATTCGGGAACATTCCGAACATTGGCCCAGAAGTTCACGGTTGCTTTGGACAAGCATTCCGAAACTTGTCTGAAAGATGATACCACCTGGAAAAAGAACATTCTCTTCGCCGTATGCTCTGTTGAGAACGGCGTCGGGATGGCCGGAGAACTTTCGCTTCCCGCCGCCAATGTCGCCGACATCAAGAACTTTTTCGACGATGGAGCCACCTTTCTGCTTGATCCCGACATGAGAACAAAGGGGAATTGGCAGGTTCTTGTGCGTGACCGGGAACTGTAGAGGCGATTCCTGTTTGGCGTCTGCGAAGTCAGCGCCGCTATGCCCCGAACCTCTTCGGCCCCGTGATGGCGACGGTCGGATCGTCGAGCGTGGCGAGGATGTCGCCGATCGCCGCGGGGTGGTAGTCCCACACGTCGACGCCGGCGTTGATCACAGACCCGAGTGATTTTTTGCAAATTAGAAACGGCCGGAAGAGGGGGCATGCGACAGCAATACAGGTGTTTGCTGAGCTTTCATATCAGTTTACGGGCGAGATGTTCTTGGCGGTTGCCGAGACAATACAATTTCAAGGTAAAATAATTAGTAAATCTATTGCCGAGTTCTTGGAGCGCTACAGGCATGGAAGAATGATAGCAAAAATGCCTATGAGTACTTTTGTTCAAAACATATTTGGTGTTTCTGTTGGCGTTTTATATGGATTCAAAATATAAGCTTATCGGACTATTTTTTCGACTTTTTTAAGAGACTGAATGAATCCATGAAGGGGGTAACAAAATGCCGATCCGAGATCTGATCAAGGAAACCTGCGAAGATCTGATCAACCTGTACCACGGGCATCCCGCCCGTACGAAGTTTTGTTTCCCTTCCAGTAGGCTCAGTGAGCAAGAAGCGCGCTTTTGTTTTGCCGCGTCTGTAGAGAGAGGGAAAGTCACTCTTGTCCAAAATAGCTTTTTGAGGGTATGAAAAAGCCCCCGGATCCTGG
>CAZVUT010000027.1:12418-21948 GCA_964630155.1 uncultured Synergistaceae bacterium | reverse complement strand
CGGATTTGTTGACGAACCGTTACAGGGTGCGTAAGATAATTCAGTTGGCTTTTTTTCGTGTTATTTCGGCCGTGATGTTGGCGAACGTCAGTACACTTTGCGAGCGCCCGGCGATCCTCTTCTTCCGTATGCATATCAGCGACCGGGGAGCTTGTTTCCGTGTTCGTCGTTCTTCTGCATAAGATCACAGATCTAGAGGGAGGTAGTGGGGTATGGGAACACGTCAACCGGACAATATTCGGAACCTCTCCGTCGTCGCCCACGGAGGCGCCGGAAAATCGTCTCTTATAGAGGCGATGCTTTTCGATAACGGATCGATTTCCCGAATGGGAAAGATCGAGGATGGCAATACCGTTACCGACTTTACCCCAGAGGAGCAGAAACGACAGATTTCAATCAACACCGCTCTCGTAACCATGGAGCGGCGTGGGACGAGCCTCTATATTCTGGATACGCCGGGCTTCGCGGACTTCATCGGAGAGATGCGTTCGGCCATGCGCGTTTCCGATGCGGCGCTCGTAGCGATCAGCAGTGTGAGCGGCATCGAAGTGCAAACCGACAAGGCGTGGGAATACGCTCAGGACTTCAATCTGCCCGTCGCGTTCTACGTGAGCAAGATGGACCGCGAAAATGCGGATTTCGACAAGGTCCTCGCGCAACTTCGCGAGGAATACAGCGACAAGACGGTCGCGGCGTTCCTCCCCATCGGTCAGGAAGCGTCGTTCAAGGGAATCGTCGATCTGTTGCGAGAGAAGGCCTATGTTTTCGAGACGAACGGGAGCGGAAAGTTTACCGAAACGACTGTCCCCGACGATATGAAAGACGCCGTCGCCTCCGCGCGGGAACGTCTTGTCGAAGTCATCGTCGAAGCGGACGACGATCTTATGATGCGGTATCTCGACGGAGAAACCATTTCGCTCGAAGAGCTGCTTCCCGCATACCGCAAGGCGTTCGCCGCGCGCGGGATCCTCCCCGTCATTCCTGGATCCGCGGTTCTGAACGTCGGCGTCCAGCAGCTCATGGATTTCGTCATCGATGTCTTCCCGAGTCCGCTCGAGTCCTCACCGAAGGCGGCGAAGAAGGGAAACGACGACGTGATGATTGCTCCGAACCCGAAGGATCAGTTTACGGCGTTGTGTTTCAAGGTCATGGTCGACCCGTACGTCGGCAAGCTCTCCTTCATCCGGGTCTTCTCCGGAACGCTTCCCGCGGAGGGGAACATCTTCAACGTGAACCGGGGAGAGGATGAACGCATCAGCTCCTTCCGCGCCGTGACCGGCAAGGAAGGGAAGGACATGAAGGAAATCACGGTGGGCGACATCATCGCGATTCCGAAGCTCCAGAGCACACACGCCGGCGATACCCTTTCCCTGAAGGGATCGTCCGTTGTCTTCCCGCCGATCCAGTTCCCGAAACCCGTCTACAGCCTCGCCGTCGTCGCCAAGAGCCGCGCGGACGAAGACAAGCTCGCCAATGCGATTCACAAGGTTCTCGAAGAGGACTCCAGCCTTTCGTTCGAAAAGAATCCGGAGACGGGAGACAGCGTTCTCTCCGGAATGGGCGACATGCACCTCGATATCGTCCTCTCGCGGATCAAGGAACGCTACGGAGTCGAGCTGGAAACGAAGACGCCCCAGGTTCCGTACCGGGAGACGATCCGGAAGGTCGCCGAGGCGCAGGGAAAGCACAAGAAACAGACCGGAGGGCACGGACAGTACGGGGATGTTCACGTCCGCTTCAGCCCGCTCGAACGCGGAGCCGGTTTCGAGTTCAAGGACGAAGTCACCGGCGGAACCGTGCCGCGTCAGTTCATACCGGCGGTCGAAAAAGGGTTGCGCGAGGCGTTGACGAAGGGGCCCCTGGCGAGCTTCCCGGTCGTCGATTTCAGCGCGGCGCTCTTCTACGGCTCCTATCACGACGTCGACAGCTCGGAAATGTCCTTCAAGCTCGCGGCGCGCCTCGCGTTCAAGAAGGGAATCATGGAAGCCAACCCGGTCCTGCTCGAACCGATCATGACGGTCGAGGTCAGCGTGCCGGAGGAGTACCTCGGAGACGTCATGGGCGACTTCAACAGCCGCCGGGGCCGGATTCTCGGCATCGACAGCAAGGGACACCTCCAGGTCGTGCGCGCGCAGGTTCCGCTCGCGGAAATGTTCCGCTACGCGATCATCCTGCGTTCGATGACCTCGGGACGCGGAACGTTCACGATGGCGTACGATCACTACGAAGACGTTCCGGCCGAAATTTCCAAGAAGGTCATCGCGGCCCACAAGCAGGAGGACGAGGAAGAGTAGAGCCCGCCTTCCGGCGACAAGCGACGAATGCGAAAGGGCCCGGGAAGCGGCGACGCTCCCGGGCCCTTTCGCTTCTATTTCGCAGGGTTCTTTTTCCGGCCGTGAGCGGGGGGACATCCGGCGGCGCATCGCTCCCTGATGTAACAGTCGATCGCCTGCTCGACGCGTTTCGAGAACGCGACGGCCTCCACGACGGTGCGCGGCCCGGTGACCACGTCGCCCGACGCGAAGACGCCCTCCCGCGTGGTTCTGCCGCAATCATCAACGACGACGAGCCCCCTGTCGTTGATGTCGATCCCGGTTGTGTTCGAGACGATATTCGAGCGTGGCCCCTGGCTGATGCAGACGATGATGGTATCCGCATCGATAAAGACATGCCCGCCGGGTTCGCCGTCAGGATCCTTTTCGGCGCCTTCGGGACGCCGGAGGATTTCGCAGTCGATCCCCTTTTCGGTGATTTCGAGGGCTTTGCGGTAAAACTCGAATTTCACGCCGTCGATCCTGGCGTATTGAACCTCCTGATCGCGCGCGGGGATATCCTCCGGCCCCCTGTGATACAGGATGCGCACGGACCGGGCCCCCTGACGGAGCGCCGTCCGGGCGGTATCCATCGCGCTGTTCCCCGCTCCGATCACGACGACGGACGAACCGAGGTCGAAGGCGTCCGGAGAGCGCAGGAAATCGATCGCATACGTGACATTCCCGAGGCATTCGCCCTTGATGTTGAGCTTGTTCGGATTCCAGACGCCCGTTCCGATGAAGACGGCGTCGAACCCGTCCCGGAATAGTTCGTCCACCGTCACGATGCTGCCGATCAGGACGTTGGGGCGGATCTTCACGCCCATTTCCCGGAGGCGCGCACGCATCCGGTCCAGAATATCCTTCGGGAGGCGGAATGCCGGGATCCCGTAACGGAGGACGCCGCCGATATCCTCATTCGCTTCGAAGATCGTGACGCCGTACCCCTTCAGTGCGAGGAAAAACGCGAGCGACAATCCGGCCGGGCCGGAACCGATGATGGCGACCCTGTGGTTATGGGCTTCTTCCCGTTGCGGATCGAGGACGTTCAGGTAATAGTCGGAGATGTAGTGTTCAATATTGCCTATCTGGATCGGACTGAGCTTCTTTGCGAGGATGCAATGCCCTTCGCAGACCTTTTCGTGCTGGCAGACCAGGGCGCAGATGGCGGAAAGAGGGTTGTTGCGAAAGAGCATCTCTCCCGATTCGTTGATGTTTCCATCGAGAAGGAGGCGAATCATCTTCGGGATTTCGGTTCCGACCGGGCAGCCTTCCGTGCACGAAGGCCTGCGGCACTGGAGGCAGCGACGGCATTCCTCGAGAATATGAAAGTTCACTTCTTTCCCCTCCTCAAAACAGTTTCTGTATCTCTTCTCCCCGTGGATTATACGGGAAGCGCGGTTCGGGCGCACGAAAAAGGGGACCCCGAATTTCCGGGGCCCCCTTCCTTCTGAAGAAATGCGTTACGCCCTGACGAGGGCGTTCGCGTCGATATCGAGGCCGATCGCGCGTCCTGTGACAGCGAGGACGCGACGGACGCTTTTCGCCTGCGCCGGGGGAACGGGGCCGACGTGAAGCGCTGCAATGCGCCCCGTAACGGTCGTACAGGTTCCTTCTTTTTCCGCCCACGCAAGCAGCGGGAGGGCGATGGAAACCCGTCCGATCTCCGGGAACGTGCGGGACGTGAGGACGACGACGTTCTTCACGCGGGCCAGATCTCCTTCCGTCAGGCCGACGCAGGACGGGCAGACGCCCGCAAGAACGACGGTTTCGATGGATCCTTCCCTGACGCGCGCCAGAAGATCGGAAAGTTTCGTCGCCCCCAGTTCGAGCGCGACGGCTCCCTGCGTGTTCGCTTTTCCGTAGAGCAGCAGGAAGGGGTGGACTTTCAACACCTGGAGCAGTGACGCGATCGCCCGGGAGCAGGAGTTGCACGAAGCGGCGATCCGTCCGACAAGCGTCGTCGGGCGTTTGCTTGCGACAATGGCGACGGCCGCGGAATCGAAACGAGTTTTTTCGATCCCGGTCTTCTCTTCCATCATTTCGGGCGCGAACGGGACAAGTTCCTCTGGGACGGCGGCGCCGGCGGCGCGAATCACCGCGACGGCGAGAGCCTTGACGGCCGCCCGTTCTGTCCCCTCTTTCGGAACGAGGATGATGGAATCTCCCTTGTCGAGAATACCCGCCGTGCGGCCCACGTACACGACCCGAGCGCCGTTCTTTCTCGCTCCGCGCCGGATCCATGACGTCAGGACAGGTTGTTCCTCGTCCGTGTCGCCGGCGAGGAGGACGTAGCAATCGGCATTATAGAGATCGTCGTAGCCGGCGCTTGCCCCTTTCAGAGCGGGAGCGTTGACGATATGTTCGATGCCGGGCCGGAAATCATCCACATCGGTGACCGCGACCGGGGATCCGGAAGCGAAGCGCTTCAGCGCCGCCATTTCTTCGTTCGTCAGTCCGGCGCTTGCGAAGAAGGCGGTCTTCTCTTTGGGAGTCTCTTTCAGGATTGACGAGAATGCGTCGACCGCATCGCTCCAGGAGGCGTCGGAGCCGCGAAGCCTGGGCGCGAGAAGGCGATCCGTCGTGATATCCTCGAAGCCGTACCGGCCCTTGACGCAACAATGGCCGCGAGTCGGCGAGAGCGTGTCCCCGAGGTCCGTGGTGATCCGGACAATTCGATCGCGCGCCTGGTCGAGGTTGATATCGAGGAGGCAGCCAAGCGAGCACTTCGCGCAGGTGGTTTTCTCGATGATAGGGATGTCGAGGTGGGGTTTCCGCTCGACACGTTTTTCCATAAGGGCGCCGACGGGGCAGACCTGCGTGCACAGGCCGCAATAGGTGCAGTCCGAGTCGTCGATCGTCTTGAAGAACTGCGGGGTCAGGACGGATTCGAGTCCGCGTTTCGCGAAGTCGATAGCGTGGAAACCCGCGACTTCGTCGCAGGCGCGGACGCAACGGCCGCAAAGGATGCACTTGTCCATGTTCCGCACATAGTGCGCATTCGCATCTTCGAATTTCTTGACGTGCGCTCCGGCGACCCGCTCGGGGCGGACCTCGTTGTCGGTCGCGTACTTTCTGAGCTTGCACTCGAAGACGTCGGCGCAGGCGCACTCCATGCACCGCTTCGAATCCCGGAGAACCTGCTCTTCGGAAAGCCCGGCGCTGTATTCCTCGAAAGGTTTCGAGAGGCGAACGGACGCTTCGACCTCATGAACGTGTTCGCGAGGCTGCTTCTCGCGGTCCGCGAAATCCGCGGGGCCGAGGTCGTTTCGCACGATGTCGTAGAAGAATGGCTTCTTCGCGACGCCGGTCGTGAGGTACGCGTGAATGGAATCCGCAGCCCAATGGCCGTTTCCGATCGCCTGGATGGCGATCTTTGGGCCCGTCTGCTGGTCGCCGCACACGAACACGCCGGAAAGCGGCGTCGCGTAGTTGTCGTCGACCTTCATCTTGCGCCCGTCCTGGATGTCCTTCGGCAGTCCCGTGAAGTCGATTCCCTGACCGATCGCCGCGATGACCATATCGACGTCGAGCGTGAATTGCTCTCCGGTCGGGACGGGGCTCCGGCGTCCGGAGGCGTCGGGTGCGCCGAGTTCCATGCGCTCGCAGATCATGCGCTCGACCTTGCCGTTTCCCTCGACCGCGACAGGGGCGGCAAGGAAGAGGAACTCGACGCCTTCCTGCATGGCCTCTTCTATTTCGAGCTTTTCGGCAGGCATCTCCTCCCGTGTGCGCCGATAGACGATGTAGACCTTTTCCGCGCCGGAACGCACGGCGCAGCGGCAGGCGTCCATGGCGGTATTTCCGCCTCCGATGACGGCGACCTTCCTGCCGATCTTCATGGTCTGTCCCTTGTTGACGGTGTAGAGGAAATCGATGCCGCCGACGACTCCGGGGAGGTCTTCCCCTATGACTTTCATCGGCGAGGATTTCCAGCATCCCATGGCGAGCAGGACGCTGTCGTAGTCCTCCCGCAGATCATCGAGCGTGATGTCCCTGCCGAGTCCCGTATTCGTCCGGACGTCGACGCCGTGGGCCAGGAGCCAGTCGATTTCCTTCTGGATGACATCCTGCGGAAGGCGATAATCGGGAATGCCGTACCGCATCATGCCGCCGAGCTTTTCCTCCCGCTCGAAAATCGTGACCCGATATCCGTGGAGACGCAGGAAATACGCGGCGGAAACGCCCGCGGGACCGCCGCCGACAACGGCGACGGATTTCCCGTTTTCGTCGATGTGCGGGATGATCCCGAGGTCGTTCCGCTCGATGGCCCAGTCTCCGACGAAACGCTTGATCTCCCGGATGGAGACGGGTTCCTCATCCACGAAATTCCGGCGGCACTTTTCCTGGCACGGCGCGGGGCAGACGCGTCCGATAGAGGACGGAAGCGTGACGTGGTGGTGGAGCGTGTCCAGCGCCTCCCTGTATTTCCCCTGGGCGGTCTGGTTGATGTACGCCTGAACGTTGCCGTTCGCGGGGCACGTGAGCGTACAGGGGGGACGGCAATCGCCGACGTGGTCAGAGAGAAGGAGTTCGAGCGCGAGCTTCCGAGCTCCGTGTACCTTTTCGTTGTTCGTATCGATAACCATTCCCGGCGTGATCGTATTCGCGCAGGCGCGGACGAGCGCCTTCGCTCCCTTCACGTCCACGAGGCAGACCGAGCATCCTCCGTGTACGGACAGGTGCGGATCGTAGCACAGCGTCGGAATCTCCACGCCGCATTCGGCGCAGAGATCGAGGATTTTTTGTCCCTGGAAGCCGTAGACTTCCTTGTTGTTGAGTATGACCCTGACGTTTCTATCCATGGGTATCCGAGATCCTCCCTTATTCGACGGATATCGCATGAACCGGGCAGGCCTTCTGGCAGAGGCCGCAGCGGATGCAGATATCGTCGTGGATCAGGTGGGCTTTCTTGACTTCCCCCGTGATCGCCGAGACCGGGCAGTTACGGGCGCACTTGGTGCATCCGATGCACTTCGCCGGGTCGATGACGTAATGAATCAGTTTCGTGCATACCTTCGCGGGGCATTTTTTGTCCCGGATATGGATTTCATACTCGTCGCGGAAGTATTTGAGCGTGGTGAGGACCGGATTCGGCGCAGTCTGGCCGAGCCCGCAGAGAGATCCTTCCTTGACCTGCAGCGCGAGTTCCTGCAGAAGGTCGAGGTCTTCCATTTTTCCCTCTCCGCCCGAGATCCGTTCGAGGATTTCGAGCATGCGCTTCGTTCCGATGCGGCAGAAGGGACATTTGCCGCAGGATTCCTTCTGGACGAAGGCGAGGAAGAACTTCGCCACGTCGACGATGCACGTCGTCTCGTCCATGACGACCATGCCGCCCGAGCCCATGATCGCTCCTGTGGCGTTGATCGATTCGTAGTCGACCGGCGTGTCGAGCAGCGATTCAGGGAGGCAGCCTCCCGAGGGGCCGCCGAGCTGGACGGCCTTGAACTTCTTGTCGTCCGCTATGCCGCCGGCCACGTCGAAGATGACCTCGCGCAAGGGCATTCCCATGGGAACTTCCGCGAGTCCGCCTTTTTTGATCTTGCCCGCGAGCGCAAAGACCTTCGTGCCCCGGCTTCGTCCTATGCCCATGACCGAGAACGCGTCTGCGCCGTTCAGGATGATCCATGCGATGTTCGCGATGGTTTCGACGTTATTGATGTTGGTGGGTTTCCCGAAGACGCCGCTCTGCGCCGGGAATGGGGGACGCGGACGGGGCATGCCCCGCTTTCCTTCGATGGATGCGATCATGGCGGTTTCCTCGCCGCACACGAATGCGCCTGCGCCTTCCTTTATGTGAATATCGAACGAGAAGTTCGATCCCAAGATATTCTTTCCGAGATATCCGCGTTCGCGCGCCTGATCGAGCGCGACGTTCAGATGCTTGATCGCGAGGGGATATTCGGCGCGGCAGTAGATGATGCCTTCATCCGCCCCGATGCAGTATCCGCCGATCGCCATGCCTTCGAGAACGCTATGCGGGTCGCTTTCGAGAACGGACCGGTCCATGAATGCGCCGGGATCGCCTTCGTCCGCGTTGCAGACGAAATACTTTTTGTCGCTCTGGGACTGCCGGGCGAGCTTCCACTTGATTCCCGTCGGGAACCCCGCGCCGCCGCGGCCGCGAAGGCCGCTCTTCGTCACTTCTTCGATGACGTCCGCTTCCTTCATCGAGAGCGCCTTTTCGAGAGCCTTGTATCCGTCCCGGGCGAGGTATTCCCCGATTTTTTCCGGATCGATGACGCCGCTGTTTCGAAGGACGATCCGGACCTGCTTTTCGATCCGACTGTTCTCGCAGGCGAATCCTTCAGGGTTCAGGATGAGGTTGTCCGTAACGATCTTCCCCTGGTCGACGTGTTCGCTGATGATTTTTTTGGCGACATCGCTGTCAACTTTTCCGTACGCGATGCTGACGCCGTTCCGTTCCACCTCGACGATGGGCTCCATATAGCACAGGCCGATGCAGCCGACCTTCTTGAGTTCCACATCGTCACGCCCCGCAAGCGCCTTTTGGATCGTTTCGAAAATCGGAACGGCGCCCGCCGCGACGCCGCAGCTCGCCAGTCCAACCTTTACGATCGTCTTATCCACGTCTTTTATCCCTCCGTGTGTCCCGTCAATCGCGGGTCCTGTAGGATTCGAGCACGTCAACGGCCTTTTCGGGCGTGAGGCGGCCATGAACCTCTCCGTCCACCATCATGACGGGAGCGAGGCTGCAACACCCCAGACACGCGACGTACTGGAGCGAGAAGACGCCGTCGGATGTCGTCTCGCCTTCCGCAATTCGGAGATGTCGCTGAAGCTGTTCGCCGATCCGAGCGGATCCCTGAACGTGACAGGCGGTCCCCCGGCAAAGACGGACAACATGCTTTCCTTCCGGCTGCATCCGGAACATCGCGTAGAATGTGGCTACGCCATAGAGTTCGGCTGCGGGCAGGTCCAGCTTTCCGGATACGTATTCCACCGCTTCTTCGGCTATGTAGCCGACGGTTTTCTGGATATCGGCAAGAAGGGGAATTGACACGCCCTTCTTGCCCCGATACCTCGCAACGATCGGATCCAGCTTCGCCTCTAAGGAATCGAGGCCCTTCTGCGCCACTGGAGACATTCACATACCCTCCTCAAAGATCTTGTCCCTTAAGGGAATTCGGGGGGTGCGCCATGGAAAGCACCCCACTTGTGAAAACATGAAATAACAGAGAAACGAATGCTATGATA
>CAZVUT010000027.1:0-12318 GCA_964630155.1 uncultured Synergistaceae bacterium | reverse complement strand
CGGTTGCCTTGCGGAAAGGCGCTGCGGAAGGGAGGCCCGGGTTCGGATGGATCTCGCTTCCCGGCGCGGATTGCGGAAAGATCCGTGCGACGGGAGACGCCCTTTCGAAAGAGGATGCCATCGTTCAGATCGGGATTGGAGGCTCGGCCCTCGGGAACCTGATGCTGCATTCGGCGCTTCTGCCTCCGTATTGGAACGAACTTTCCGCGTCGGTGCGAAAGCGGCCGAGATTCTTCATGTCGGACAACCCGGATCCCCGGGATGTCGAGACGATTTGGAGCCTGATCGAACCGTCCCGGACGAGCTTCATCGTGGTCAGCAAATCCGGGAGCACCGCCGAGACGATGGCGAATTTTCTTTTTTTCTGGAAGAAGATGATCGACGCCCTCGGCTTCGAGAAAGCGAAGGAACGATTCGTGGTCATCACCGACGAGGCGAAAGGATGCCTCCGGCCCTTCGTCTCGGAGACCGGCTGCAGGAGCCTCGTCCTGCCCGGTGATGTCGGCGGCCGCTTCTCGGTGCTTTCCTCCGTGGGACTCCTTTCCGCCTCGGCTCTGGGGATAGATGTCAAATCCCTTCTGTCCGGAGCCGCTGCCATGGACGATCTGATCGCTCATGCCGGAACGCCTGAAGAGAACCCCGCCTGGATGATTGCGGCGCTCTCCCTGCTTCATGCGAAGGCGGGAAGAAACTTGAATGTTCTCATGCCCTATGCGGACGCGCTCGAAAATTTCGTCGAGTGGTTCGCGCAGCTTTGGGGGGAAAGTCTCGGCAAGAATGGGAAGGGATCCACTCCCGTCCGGGCTTTGGGCGCCATCGATCAGCACTCCCAGATACAGCTTTATACGGAAGGTCCCGACGACAAACTGTTCACGATTCTGTCCGTTCTCGATTCGTCGCCCGATGTCGCAATTCCCGCGGCCGGGCAGCAAAGTCTGCGCGAAATCGCCTATCTTTTCGACGCCTCGCTCCATACGCTCCTGTCGTTCGAGGCTCGCTCGACGGCGTCCGCGATCCTGAAATCGGGGAAACCGGTGCTGTTTATGGAAATTCCGGAATTGAGCGCGTTCTCCGTCGGAGCGCTCGTGTATCTCTACGAGTACGCGACGGCCCTTACGGGAACGCTGATGGGGATTGACCCGTTCGATCAGCCGGGGGTCGAGCAGGGGAAACGCTACACGTATGGTCTCATGGGAAAAGCGGGGTTTGAAAAGGAAGCGGAAGAGGCGCTCTCGCTGGAGAAACGTTTCCGGAACTCCTGAGCGAGGCCGGAACGGTCCGATGCACCGGGCCTTGTGAGGGGCAAGAGAAAGGCGTCCCGCGAAAAAAGGGACCGGATGCGGAGCTTCCAGCCGCGTTTCCGGTCCCTTTTCTTATGAAGGATCGATCCGGTTCGCCGTAACGATTCCGAAGTTCCGGTCGCCGTCCGTATAGACGGAAAAGTCCCCTTTATAGATCCGTATCGCGGCGTGCGGCCCGGCAGTGAATGGCGCCGAATCGAGAAACTCTTCGTCGTAGATATTGTTCTTGGCCTCGTTGTACACGGGCATGTAAAGAATGCCGTCAATTTCCAGATCCGTGAAAAAGTGCGTTCCGAAGGAGAGTTCAGGCATATACCCCTGTTTGGGGAAGCCGACTTCGACGATGCAGCAGCAGTTCGTCAGTTCGTCGTACTGGACGGGAACGCCGAGAAGCGGGTTGCTGGACCCCACCCGCCCGGGCGCGACGAGAACGAAGCTTTTCCCGAGCATCCGGTTGACGTCGCCGATTCCTCGGGCGATTTCATGGAATCGCGTCTCCTGGGAATAGATCCGGTGATCCACAAGAACGAGATAGGGGACGTTCTCCCTTACCCCGTCAGTCACCATACGATCGGCCTGGAGAATGACCGTTCTGCCGGCAAGAGCCTCGGCGTCCGGAATCCTGGATGTGTATGTGTGCTCGTTGATCCACAGGGGGCGGGCCTGGACGAGTTCGATAACGTCCTCCGTGGGATGGAACGAGAACTCCACATCGGCGGGAACGCCCATCTCCCGGTCGAGGAGCTGCAACAGATGCTTCATGCGTTCAAAGAAACTCTTCGAGCGACACGCGAATTCCTCGAAGGTGAAGCAGACCTTCTCCCCTTTGCCCACGGTCGTTCCATGTTTCGACATCGGCGAGAAGAACCCACCGTCGTCGTCGGGGCGATAGACCTGCGCATACTCGGGAAAACAGCTGTGATACGGGAGGATGTCCTGCCAGATTTTCTTGACGTCGACCGTCACGAGGGCCTTCTGCTCCCGGTCGATGACCTGAAAGTGCTCCTGGGAATGCCGCATGACGTTGAACGGATTGAGTCCCTCGGGACGCAGACAGGGCAATGTCAGCGCGAACGTCCTGGCGTATCCCCGTTTCGTGCTCGTCGTTCCCATGCCGAAGACAAGCCGTATGATCCCGTCCTCCGAGCGGATCCGGTTCGTCCATCGACGGTGATAGCGGGAAAATCCGACTCCGGCGACTGTCGGGTAGTAATACCGGCCCCTCCATTTCCCCGAGACGCGCATGATGATGATGCCCATCCGGTCGTCTCCGAGTCCGTGCTTGGCGCGGTACGCCACCGCAATCGGGAAGAAGGTTCGGGCGTAGATCCTCCGGATGTGGTCTAGAACGCGGACCGTGCGCTCTTCGAGCGTCCCGTCGCCGTTGAATTCGAAAAGGGAGAGGTACTTTCCCGCGAACGAATACTTGAGAGAGTCCTCGAGGACGCTGCTGCTCCGGACGATAATCGGATCGCCGACACGGGACAGAAACTCCCGGACGCGGTCGATGAGTTCGACGGGAAGAGGGGCATCGAGAAATCTCTTTTCGATTTCCTCGGGCGCCATGTTCCGGAATTGTCCGCTTCCGCCCAGGGCCACGACCAGAGCATCGAACACGCCGACCGCAACGAAAAGCGATTCGGGGATCACCACCTTTCGAAGGGCGATGTCCTCGCTGTCGCGCAGCTTGCGTATCGCGAAAAGAAGAGAACGTCCCTTGCCGCCGATCGCTCCCTCTCCGGCGATCATGGGTGCAAAATCCGGATCGGTTTGCGGATCCCAGGCGAAGTACTGTTGCGTGGCGTTACTGTTTTCGATCATCTCTGCTCTCCTCACTCTCGTACAAGAGCGGCGACGGTTCGCCGCGCCACGAATCGGATCCGTCGATAGACGTGAGCGCGTGCATGATGTTGTTCCGTATATTCGGATATTCGGCGCTCATTGATCGAATGAGGCGCTTGACGTCTTTCCTCCTCGTGTCTTCACCATAGGGACAGGGATTTTTTTGTATGGGGAGACCGAGGCGGATCGCTTCGTCCCGAATGGCGTCCTCGCCTGCAAAGACAAGGGGCCTGATGACAAAGATCGATGAACGCGTCTGCAGGATCTTCGGCTGAAAGCTTTTGAACCGCCCCGTCTCCAGAAGATTGAGAAACGCCGTCTCTATCGCATCGTCGAAATTATGTCCCAGCGCGAGGACATTGTACCCCTCTTCGACCGTTGCGGAGCTGAGGATCCCTCGCCGGAGCGTCGCGCACAGGCTGCACGGGGAGCGTTCTTTCCGCGTTGCGATGATGTCGAGTATGGGATATTTCCGGGGGAAAAAGGGAACGGAGCGGGAGTCGCAGAAGTCGGAAAACGGAGCCGTATTCTGTCTGCCGTCCGTAATATCCAGCGTGCATGCTCCAATCGCGAAAGAAAAGGGAGCGTACCTCCGGAACTGCAGAAGGGCCTCAAGAAGAAGAAGACTGTCCTTTCCGCCCGACAGCCCCACCATGACGCGGTCTCCTTCATGTATCATGGAAAACGTTCCCAGAGCCGCGCCAAGTTTTTTCCGAATCGAGGGAGTCAGGGACGAAGAATCCTTCGAGTGTTTCAAAAAACGGTCACGTCCTTTTCAGAAAAACGTTGCTTCTATGCTGCGAATAGGACTTTTGGCTCATGTCTTTGCGGAACAAAGACTATACGGACGCGTACACTTATAGCATATCATGAACGGCGACATCGCGGCTCAACCGTGATGATGCCGGAATTTCGGGGGTATCGCATGAACGGAATCAGGATCGTTCTCGCGGACGATCACAAGCTGTTTCGGGACGGCGTCAAGAAGTTGCTCGACCAGGAATCGGACATCACCATCGTCGGGGAGGCTTCGGATGGTGAAGAGGCTCTGGCGGTCGTCCGTGAAAAGAAGCCCGATGTGCTTCTTTTCGATATCAACATGCCGAGGATGGACGGAATTCAGCTGGTGCGGGAGCTCAACAACCTGATGAAGAACATCCGGTATGTGGCGGTAAGCGCCTATGACGACGAGGAACATCTCGCCGCGCTTTCGGCGCTTGGGGTTCTGGGCTTTGTCCTGAAGGCGTCCGGGAAGGTGGAGCTCCTTTCCGCCATTCGCTCCGCGAACAGAGGACAGGCCTATGTGGATCCGCGTGTAGCCGGGAAGCTCCTGACGTCGTTTTCGAGGAGGAAGGAGGACAACGACCAGCTCTTCGATCTGACAAGCCGGGAAAAGGAAATCCTCTACTGGCTGGCGCAGGGATTGAGCAATACCGAGATGTCCGAGAAGATGGTTCTGTCGGAAAAGACGGTCAAGAACCACGTGAGCCACGTTCTCAAGAAACTCGATCTCCGGGACCGGACCCAGGCCGCGATACTGGCGTGGAAGGTCGGTTTTGCGCAGCTGACGCAACAGACGCTGTCGCACGTCCTCAAGGAAGGGAAGTAGGAACTTCTAAAAAAAAAAGGAGCATCGCTTCAGATGAAGGGATGCTCCTTTTATTGTATATTCCGGCGGCTGTCAAGAAGAGCTTGATGACGAGGAAGAACCCGAAAGGGCCGCAAGTGTAGTTGTCAGCCACGACGCCTGCTGCTGGAGTTCCGCAAGTCGCGTTTCCGCGCTCGAATATTGCTTGTAGAGTCCCCGCATTCGGATATCCAGCTGGGCTTCATAGTCCGAGATGCGTTCGTCGATGTCGTCGACCCGGCTCTCCCATGACTTGATCTGACTGATGATGCGTCCCTTGGTGCCCGTCGCCGAGCCGATTTGGGTCGTCGATGCGTCCACCATGTTGCCGATGTAGGTATTCATGCTCTTCATCGCCGTGGTCATCATCGCGGAAACCGTATCGCCGTTCTCTTCAAGAGCGGTCATGAATACGTCTTCGTCGAATTCGATCATGCCGCTCTTCCCGAAGTCCGCGCTTTCGGTCGTGACGCCCAACTGCGCCAGCATGGAGAACGGCTCGTCCAGTCCGAGATATTGAAGCGCGCCGCTTGAATCCTTCAGCGAAAACGTCTTTCCTGTCGCTGCCGTGATGACCAGTTTGTTGGAGGTCACCTTCGCCGTCGCGAGCGGGGCGGAGTACGACTTCCCGTCCGAACCGTACCGGAGCGCGTTCGAGTTGTTGATTCTCGATGCGATGCTTGAAAGGGTATCCGTCGTCTTTATGTCGATTGTCGCATCAACGTCCCCGACTGAGATCTGGAATACTCCGTCTTGCGCCAGACCTTCGCCTCCAATATTCCCGAGGACCGCTTTCGTTCCCGTTTTCGTCGAATACGAGGTGGAAACCGGATTCATCAGAAGCGAGCGCAACTGGCTCTTCGTCTGCCAGAGAAGGGAATCTCCGTGTAGGACGCCGAAATTCGTGCGGAATTCCTCGCCTGTCGCGACGACTTTGTCTTCGTCGGTGCTTTCCGCCTGGACTTGTTTTTCGGAGAGCCGGGTGTTGATCCAGTCCATAACGTCGTTGTAGGCGGTCACGAAATCGGTGATTCCCTTTACGGCCTTTTCCGCATCCTGGACGACATCCATCTGGACGGTCCCCGCGCCTTTGATGTGAAGCGTCACTCCGGTGAGGAGGTCGTCGATATCGTTGCTCGACCGCGTCACCGTCTGACCGTCGACAACCAGAATCGCGTCCTGGGGAGCGATGTAGTTCGCGCCGCTCGTAGCGAGTCCCAGCGTCGTCAACAAAGCGGCGTCCCCCGTGAAGGTGAACGCGTTGGCGTTGACTTCGTATTCGACCGCATAGGTGGTTCCTGCGGAGGGGGCGACTCCGATCCAGGTGATCTGGTCGCTTCCATCGGTAACTGTGAAATTCGTGTCCTTTATATACGTTATCCCGTTGCTGTCCTTCACGGAAACGATGGTTCCGGAAGACGGTGTTCCGGAGGCTACCGTGTATCCGAGGGAATCTGTCGCTCCTGTGCCCCGGACGATCGATGTCGTGTCGGACGTATTTCCCAGACCTGTCGAGGAACTCTTGATGACGAGTCTGTTGTCGAATACGGATGCCGTTACGCCGAGAGCGTCGCCGTAGGCTTCGCCCGTGGACGGATTGATCGTGACGTCCTTTGCGACGTTGATCTTTTGCGCGATCGTCTCAATCGTGTCCGTCGCCGTGACGGAAATCGTTCCCTTTCGTCCGCCGACGAGAAGGTCAAAAGAACCGGATGTCCCGACCGCTTTCGTGAACTGTTCGCTGTAGGACGTCTGGGTGACCGCTTTCTGGGTGACCTGTATTTCGTGGGACGCGAGACTTGCGGTCGACAGGACGTCAGCCGTCAGAATCCCCTTTGAATCGGACGTTCCGTTCGAGAGGACGGCGAACTCAGCGGCTTTCGCCTTGAACGTCGACTCAAGCCGCAGAGGGTCGATCGCGGTCCGCATAGTCTTCATGAGCGTTGTGAGTTCCGTGTACAGATCTATTTTAATTTCCAGAGTGTCTTTTTCTTGAGTCCACGGCTCCTCGACCTTGCGGGCCTTGGCAAGGATCGTGTCGGCCATCGTTCCCCAATCGATGCCGGAAGCCACGCCGGGCATCGAGAATGTTGCTTCGGACATAACAGCACCTCCCAATCCACCATGATTCCATATATATTTTCGGCCGTTCCCGAACGATCTTGAGAATGTCATTGGTCGCGTTCGTTTTGAAAAGCGGCATGCGCTGCGTGATACAATAAAACACATGAATGAAAGGACTTCGGGGGGGAATGAAGAATGATCGTGCTTGTGGATAACACGGCGCCGGACGATGTCTCTTTTGAATTTTCCGACAGAAATTCCTGTCTTGCGGAGATACGCAAATTCGCGGCAAACAAGGGACGGGTCGTAACATCGCTCTCTCTTGACGGTGAGACGATATCGGAAGAAGCGTTTCTCGCGTCGACGCAGGGAAAAGAACTTCACGTAACGACCGACTCCATACGGAATCTGGTTTCGGAATCGCTTCAGGAAGCTTCGAGGTATCTTCCGGTTCTGACGGCCGGCCTGGGGCGGATCGCCGATTCGCTGGAACGGGAAAAAGTGAAGGATGCTGCGGGGTCCTTCAAACAGGCGTCAGATGGAATCGACTGGCTCATTCATGTTCTGACGCACTGCCAGAGCCTTCTTGGTCTGAAAGATTCCGAGATTCTGGACGGCAAACTCGATGAAGTCCGGAACTCGCTCAACGGTCGCCTGAAAGATATTTCGGCGTCTCTGGAAGCGGGAAAGTATTTTGAACTTTCCTTTCGCCTTCGAAACGAACTGATTCCGGAACTGGAGAAGCTTGTCCCGTACACGCACGCTCTGGGCGCCTTCGCGGACGGTCGCGTTCAGTGAAAAGCTTTACGTTCGATGCCGGAGATTCTGATACAATGCGGTGCGTGCAGAAAGATCCGGTGGGGGAAGAATTTTTCAGGTGCGGGGGGAATTGGTTCAGTGTCGCTGCGTAAGGGACTGATTGTTTTCGTTCTGCTCGCCTTCGGCGTGAACGCCGTTGTGCTGGCGACGAGCGTCGATCAACAGACGATATCGCGTATCGCTTCGGCCAACAAACTCGGAATCCTTTTCGCTCTCTGTTCCGTCATCTGCGCGTGGTTGTGCGACGGATTCCGTTTCATCGCCATCGGCAAGGCGGCGGGAGAGAATCTGTCTTTCAAACTGGGAATGACGCTCACGTTCCTGCATTATTTCGGATGCGCCGTCACGCCGATGCAAAGCGGCGGAGGGCCCTTTCAGGTGTACGTTCTCTATAAAAAGAAGGTCCCCATCGGCAAGGGGATCGCAATCACGCTGACGAGAACGCTCATGACGCTTCTCATCCTCGGCCTGACGGTTCCGGTCGCCGTGGTGCTCGAGCCTGCAATTCTCAAAGGAAACATGTTCCTGAAGGGGATTTTTTCGTACGTGATCGTGTTTGTCATCGTCTCCTGGTTCTTTGTCGTACTGAGCATTCTGCGCCCCCGCGTGATCAAACGATGGTGTCAGATCCTGATCCTCTGGCTGAAGCGTTTTGGCGTCGTCAAACCGACGAAAGTTCTGGCCGTCGTCAGAAGAATCAACAGGGAAATCGACAACTACAACGACAACTTTCACATGTTTTTTACGACAGGTCTCACCCAGTTTTTGTGGGCGATCTGCCTTTCCGCCCTGTATCTATTCTTTCTTTTCTCCGTTTTGCCCTGCCTGATTTGGTCGATCGGCCTTCCGGTCAACTACTTACAGACGCTCATGGTGCAGGGCGTCTTCCTCTTCGTGCTGTATTTTATTCCCACACCCGGGGCGAGCGGCGTCGCAGAAGGCGGGGGAGCCGCCCTTTTCCAACTCCTTGTTCCATGGAACCTCGCGGGAGTAATGGCGATTACGTGGCGGTTTTTTACGGAGTATATCGGAATAGCGATTGGCGTGGCTGTTGCGATTCGTCTTCTCGGATGGGGAATTTCCGAAGAAATCTACCGGGCTGACTCCGAACAGGACACGATGTGATGCGTTTCAGGGAAGAAGTGTTTCGTCTGCGCGGCGCCATCTGGACGGCGTTTTTTGTCGCCATCTTGTTTATCGCTTCTCCGACGCCGGGCGGAATCGCACTGGGGATTCCGTTTGTCCTTGCCGGACAGGGAGTCCGTTTCTGGGCGGCCGGGACCATAGGGAGATACCGCGGAGAAAAAGTGTCCGCCCGAGGCCTTGTCACATGGGGGCCGTACGCGTTGTGCCGGAATCCTCTGTACGTCGGCAATTTCCTGATCGGCCTCGGCTGGTCGGCGATGGCGTCGTTCTATGTCGTTCCGATATATGCTGCGGTTTTTTTCGTCGTGTATTTCGTCGGTATTATTCCGCTTGAAGAAAATTTTCTTTCCGTCACATTCGGTGAAGAGTATTCCCGTTATCGCGCACGGGTTCCGGGCTTCATCCCCCGACAGCCTCAAACAAGGACGTTGCGGGGGCCTTTCAGTTTCGACGTTCTCTGGAAGAGTGAACGGTATTCGTTGCTGGTCACACTTTTCGGGACGTCGCTTCTCGTTCTCAAGACGTTCCTGTAGAGGCGGCGTAAACGCCGCCTCGGGACGCGCCCCTGCTCACACCAGATCCAGCATTCCGCCATACAGACGCTGCCATGTTTCGTCATAGACCTTTTTGGGAGGTAACGGATGCTCCGCCATTCCCTGCTGAATGGCGGCCTGAGCGACCGCTTCGGCGACTCTCGGCGCCACCTCGTCGGAAAAAAGGTCCGGCATGATGTGTCGTTCGGACAATCTCCGGCGATCGACGATTTCCGCCAGAGCCCGGGACGCCGCAAGGAGGATCTGATTGTTGATTCCCCGGGAACGCACGTCGAGCAACCCTCTGGCGAGTCCCGGGTAGACGTGCAGATTGGGCATGGGATTCAACGACCCGGTCAGCCCCGCCGCGTACACGGTGATTCCGGATTGGAGAGCCTCTTCTTCCGACATTTCCGCCTGCGGCATGGAAAGCGCGAAGAAAACGGATCCGGAATTCATCGCCGCCAGTTGTTTCTTCTCGAGTCGTCCGCCGCTTGACAGGCCGATAAGGACGTCGGCTCCTCGAAGAGCAACGTCGATCGATCCCGAAAGGCGTTCGGGATTGGTCCGCTCTGCGAGTTCCCGTTGAATTGCATTCATCGACCGGTTTTCCGGGCAGAGAATTCCGGAACTGTTTACGACGACGATATTCCGTGCGCCGGCTTCGATCAGAATTTCCGAGACGGTGACGCCGGAAGCCCCCGCGCCGAAAACGACAATGCGAACGTCCGGGAGTTTTTTGCCGACGACTTCAAGCGCGTTCATCAGCGCCGAAAGAACTACGACAGCGGAACCGTGCTGATCGTCAGAGAATACCGGTATATTGAGCCGTTTCTGCAGCTCCCGGACGACGAGAAACGTATCGGGAGAGGAAACGTCCTCAATATTGATCGCGCCGAAGGTGGGCGCGACCATTTCGGAAAACCTGACAATGTCCTCCGCGCTTTCCGTATTGATGCACAGAGGAATCGCGTTCACATCTCCGAATATCTTGAAAAGGAGGCACTTTCCTTCCATAACGGGGAGAGCGGCGTCCGCTCCGATCCTGCCGAGTCCGAGAACGGCGGAGCCGTTGGAAATGAGTGCGATCCGGTTGGCTCGTCCCGTGAGTTCGTAGGACATCAACCTGTCCTTTTCGATCTCCTTCGCGGCGATAGCCCCGCCGAGGACGTACGCCATGCCGATATCGTGCTCGTTCTGGACGTTCATGGTCGGATAAATCCGAATCTTCCCGTGGGCCTTGCGATGTGCTTCCAGGGCTGCGTTACGATCGATCGTATGCATTCGCTCGCTCTCCCCCTTCTACTTGAAAAGCGGGAGCAGCGCCTTGAACTCCGGAGTTCCGGCGCAGCCCAAAATTCGATAGACGATACTCTCGACAGGCAACACGAGGGCTCCCGCGGAACGCGCCTGATCGAGCGCCAGGGAGGCATGAAGCGGATTTCTGCTCCCGCATGCGTCCGCGGCGAGGATGACGGGAAGATCACGCTCCCGCATATCCAACAGAGTCGACAGAATGCAAATATGCGTCTCTATCCCGAACAAAACGGTTATCGGCCGGTCCGTTGCGAAAAAGAAAGCATCAAATCCTGGGGCTTCACAACAGGAAAAATGTTTTTTTTCAAATACGGGGCTGTCGGCAGTCACTTCACGTAGCCCTGCGACCGTCGGACCGATGCCTTTGGGGTATTGTTCCGTGATCTTCACGGGAATCTTGAGCTCTTTTGCTGCGGCGCAAAGGACTCTTGCATTTCGGAGAACCGTTTCGTTGCGGTCAATCGAGGGAAGAAGACGTTCCTGGATATCGACCATCAGCATTTGCACGTTTGTCTGCGCGTATCTGAAAGGGCGCATTGCACGACACCTCCGGATAAAGGGAATACGTTACGGGTTCGAGTCTATTGTAATATACCCCTTCACAGGCGGGCAATTTATGCTATGCTTCAGACGAGAAAAGCACGGAGGTAGATAGATGACAAGAGCACGAAACGATCGCGAGAAGGAACGGTGGACGGTTGGAGAAATTCTTTCGGCCATGTCCGGTGCGGATTATCCGGAGTATGTCCTTGGAGCGATCGATGCAATTCAGCGATGGATGACGGATGTGATCGGGGGCGACCAGTTCGCTCACGAATCGGATCCCCTGACATCTTTGTTTGAAGGTCCCATGGAAGTCGATATCGAGCGCCTTTTTTCGCAACTTGAGTGGGTCGAACGACATGCGGATCTCCTTCCGAACACGAAGCGGCCTGAAGGGAAACCCGATGTCGTCGTGGTCAACGCCGGACCTTCCGATTTCGAGGACAGCGTGCGGATGGCGATCGACTACGCATCGCTCTTTGCGCGCGGCGTATGTCGCCGGGTTTGGATGCTCAGCGACAGCTTCATCATCGGGGACATCCTTCGCTATTCCGCGCATGTCCGCGCTTTGGCGGAACAGGGAGTCGCCTTTCGATTCCTCCTTGTGACTCCGTGGGGATGGACCGAGATTCCATTGATCGCGGAAATGCCGGGTTCAAACAGGCTGACCTGGCGGAATGCGGCGAAGGGACCGGAAAGCGCGCCGAACGCAAGCGACGACGACCGGAAGGTTTGACAAAGCTGCTGTTTGACGGAACCGGAACGGGATGCTACAATCTTCGCCGTTCGGGGCGTAGCGCAGTCTGGTGAGCGCGCTTGGTTCGGGACCAAGAGGTCGGAGGTTCGAATCCTCTCGCCCCGACCATATTTATGTATGAAAAGCCTGGTTCGGAAGAACCGGGCTTTTTATATTGACTATTCCTGACTATCAGCGTATACTATCGGAAAGGTGGAACGGAAATGGCGCACCGGATCGTTGCTCAAAACAGGAAGGCACGGCATGACTACTTTATCCTGGAAACGTTCGAGTGCGGCATGGTGCTGACCGGTACTGAGATCAAGTCCGTGCGTGACGGAAAGCTGAACCTGAAGGACGGATACGCCGTCATCAACAAAGGCGAACTGT
>CAZVUT010000026.1:19919-22591 GCA_964630155.1 uncultured Synergistaceae bacterium | reverse complement strand
GACCGAATGTCGCCGGCGTCATCGGAACAGCCGTCGCCGCAGGCGTCATGCTCACCCTGCTCAGCTGATTTCAGTCGATTGCGGATATCGGGAGTATAATGAAAAGCGTATCGACAGGGGCCATTCGGCCCCTGTGTTTTTTCACGAAACGGGGTGATCCCATGGTGTGCGACATTTCCGCCGAATCCGTGACGCAGGTGATCCGCGAGATGTTTCTCGAGGCGAATACGGTCCTCCCCGAGGACATGCGCGCCCTGATCCGCCGGAGCGCCGCGGAGGAACGCTCTCCGCTCGGCCGGTCCGTCCTTTCGGAGATACTCGAGAATATCGACCTCGCGGAGCGCGAGAAGACCCCCCTGTGTCAGGACTGCGGCATGGCGGTCGTGTTTCTTGATCTCGGGCAGGATGTCCATATTTGTGGCGGCTCCCTCGAAGCGGCCGTTGACGAGGGGGTGCGGCAGGCGTACCGCGACGGCTATCTGCGCGCCTCGGTCGTCTCGGACCCGCTGTTCGACCGGAAAAACACGAAGGATAACACGCCGGCGATCCTGAATGTCCGCATCGTTCCGGGGAGCCGCATCCGTATCACAGCGGCGCCGAAGGGCTTCGGAAGCGAGAATATGAGCGCCCTTGCGATGCTGACGCCCGCCTCGGGGCGCGACGGGGTCGTTCGTTTCGTGACCGGCGTCATCGAAAAGGCCGGTCCGAATCCGTGTCCTCCCATCGTGGTCGGTGTTGGCATCGGAGGCGATTTTGAAAGCGTCGCCCTGCTCGCGAAACGCGCGCTGCTGCGTCCGGCGGGAACGCCGCATCCCGATCCGCGTTATGCGGCGCTCGAGGCGGATATCCTGAAGGCTGCGAATGCGCTGGGAATCGGTCCCGCCGGGTACGGCGGCGACGCAACGGCCCTCTCGGTCGCCGTTGAGCACGCGCCGACGCACATCGCGGGATTGCCTGCGGCGGTGAATATCTGTTGCCATGCGAACAGGCATGTCGTACGGGAGATCGGCGGAATGGAGGGAGACCGGTGAGCGAAATTGTGACAGCGCTTTGCGCGCCGTTCGACGAAGGGACGGTGCGCTCGCTGCACGCAGGGGACAGGGTGTTGCTGTCGGGAACGATCTATACCGCGCGGGATGCGGCGCACCGTCGGTTGGACGATGCGATCCGCGCGGGCGGATCCCTTCCCTTTCCGCCGGAAGGCGCCGTGATTTTCTACGCCGGGCCCGCCCCCGCACGGCCGGGCTCGGTCATCGGCCCCATTGGGCCGACCACGAGCGGACGCATGGATCCATATACGCCTGCCCTTCTGGAGCGCGGCGTGCGGGCAACGATCGGCAAGGGAAGCCGTTCGCGCGACGTTCTCGACGCGATGCGGCGCTTTTCGGCCGTGTATTTCGGCGCTACGGGCGGCGTCGCGTCCCTGATGGCCCGGTGCGTTCTCGAAGCGGAACTGATCGCGTATGAAGACCTCGGCGCCGAAGCGATCCGCCGACTCGTTGTGAGGGATCTGCCCCTCGTGGTCGCGGCGGACTGCTTCGGCGGGGATATGTACTCGGTCCGTCCGTTTGCGCGCTAGTTGACGGGAAGGATCAGCGCAGGGCAGGACGTCTCCTCGACAAGCGCCTCCCCCGTGCTCCCGAGGACGATCTGCAGCAGCTCCCCCATCCGGGAGAGACCGATGACCAGCAGCGAGGGCTCGAGTTCCGCGATTTTCGGCGCGCACTCCACGGCGGGATTCCCGCTCAGGATGACGCCTTCGGCCGGGATGTCCCATGCGAGGACGTCCGCGAGAACCCGCTCCATCGCCTCGGACGCGGAGTTCACGAGGTCCTGCGACGTTTCGGGCTCGTCCAGCCGGACGCAGTGGAGCAGGGTGATCCGTTCCGGAACGCCCACGGAATCGAGAAGCTCCCGGAGTTGCGTCAGAATGGCGTACGTTCGCGTGAGCGTGAGGTCGATCGGGATGACGAGATGCGACAAAAGCGGAACGGGGGACGCGCCCGCGCTGTTCCGCAGAAGGAGCTGGGGGACGGTGAGCACCCGGACGAGCGGAATGAAGGATTCCTCCGGCCGCCCCGGGATGACGACGAGGGAGCAGCCCTCCTCGCGCACCAGCTCAGGAAGCGCATCGAGGATATCTCCCGTCGCGACCGACACGCGATAGAAGCGGTCTTCCGGCAGAACGCGCAGGGCCATGTCGATCAGCGTGTTTTCCGTGGCCTGGACCAGGGATGGGAGATCGGCTGAAAACCCCGAGTCAACGACGTGGGCCAGCAGAAAATCGGCATCCATTCCCTTGAGCTGGAGGGACACCTGTTCGAGCGATTTCTCGGAGAATTCGTCCGTATCCGATAAAAAGCAGATTCTGGTTGCCATGGAGCATCGCCTCCTGCGCATTGTATTTGTGTCGAAAGATTTTCTTTTCGAGTATACTCCATAGTCGGACGGAAGAGGAAGAAGGAGGGGCGTTCCGGTGCGACAGGACACTATATGGAACATCATCGGGGTGATCCGGCGTTTTCTGGACATCCTGCCGCACGGCGTCGCGCTCCGTTTCGGGGCGGCGTGCGGGGGCGCCGCAGGGGCTATGAGCCGCAGGGCGGTCGATCGCGCAGAAAGGAATTGCGTTCGTGCGATGCAGGTCGGCGTCACCCGCGCCCGTTCGATCG
>CAZVUT010000026.1:4676-19819 GCA_964630155.1 uncultured Synergistaceae bacterium | reverse complement strand
GAAAGGAATTGCGTTCGTGCGATGCAGGTCGGCGTCACCCGCGCCCGTTCGATCGTGCGGGGGAGCTACGCGAATCTCGGACGTTCCGTCGCCGAATTCAGCCGGATGACGCGGCATCCCGAAATAACGGACAATGTGGTCATTCATGGGGAAGAGAACCTGAGATCGGCGCTTGCCGCCGGGAAGGGAGCCATCCTTCTGTCCGCCCATATCGGGAACTGGGAGCTGGCCGCGGCGGCTCTGGTCCGGCGCGGTTTTCCCGTGAACGTAATCGGGGCCGACCAGCGCGACGAACGCGTGACGAAACTCGTGATGGAAATCCGAGAGGCGAACGGGGTCCGGACCGTCAGCAAGGGATTCGACCTGAAGGCCGCATTCCGGTGCCTTAAATCCGGGGAGGCGCTCGCGATTGTCATCGACCAGGACGCGAAAAGCCGCGGAGTCGTGGCTCCGTTTCTCGGCCTTCCGGCGAGCACGCCCTATGGTCCCGTCAAGATGGCGCAACGCACCGGCAGCGCGGTGCTTCCCGTTTTCATGATTCGCCGCGGGACGGGCGCGCGCCACGATCTGAATATCCTCCCGCCTGTGGCGTTTTCGTGTGAGGACAATATGGAAATGAACGTGACGCTGTGCAATAATATATTAAGCGAGTGGATCCTGAAATATCCGGAGCAGTGGCTTTGGGTGACGGACCGATGGGCGTGGACGCTCGGAACGGCGCGTTCCTGACCGGCATCGATCCGGGGCGGGACAAGTTCGGATTCGCCTTCGCGGACGAAAACGGATGTCTTCTGGCCTCGGGGATCGGTCGCACGAAAGATGCAGGGTCCTTTTTCCGCCTGCTTCGGGACGGTCGTTTTCGCAACCTGTCTCCCCTGTTTCTCGAGGGGAGCGCGGACGGATTGAACGTGTTGCGCCTCCCCATGATATGCGGCGCGGGGACGGGACATGCCGTTCTGGTCGCCGCGGCGGAGTCGGAGGGCTTTTCCGTGGAACTCGTCCCGGAATCCGGGACGACGCTTCGGGCTCGCGCCCTGTATTGGTCGCTCCACCCGCCGGGGGGCCTGTGGAGAGTGGTTCCGGTTTCGATGAGAGTGCCTCCGCGCGATGTCGATGATCTGGCGGCCTGGGCCATAGTGATGGAATCGATGAGAAGATCGGCGGAGACGCCGGCTGGAATGGGGGATGCGGAGCATGGGAGCTGAAAAGATCGCCGCTTTGGTGAATACATTCGGCATGTCGCTCATTTCCGTGAGCAAAGAGATGGGGGTGCAGCTCTCCCTTGTGAAGTCCGAGGTGGCGCAGGGCGTCAACACATCCGGAAGTTGTTGCGCCGCACTGGTTGGCGTCGTCGGCGGCGGGTTGCAGGGGACGATCGTGGTCATGCTCGATGAGCCGGGCTTCGGCGCCGTCGTGACCGCGATGTCGGGCGGCATGATCCAGCCGAGCCTCGAGGATCCCGTCTCGATGAGCGTCATCGGAGAGCTGACGAACATGGTGAGCGGTCGCGCGCTCATTCAATCCTCCTTACAGGGGGTTGACGTCACGCCGCCGCAGATCATCACGGGAGCGGGCATACGCACGATACCGACGCAGTCTCCCGGAATCCGGACCTTTACGCTTCCCTTCAGAGTCGCGCAGGGAGGAACCCTCTACCTGATCCTCTCCTTCCACGGATAGCGGAATATGAAAGATACGATGAAAAAAAAGCGGACCGAATCCCCAACCAAGGGATTCAGTCCGCTTTTTTTTCGTCAGGGTATCCTTCAGGCGTTTTTCACTCGGTAAGTTTTTCTCCTTCTCCTGTTGCGACGACGGATGCGACGCAAATATCTCCCGTTATGTTGACGCAGGTTCGCACCATGTCCAAAACGGCATCGATGCCCGCGACGAGTGCGACACCCTCGATCGGGAGTCCCACGGCGGTCAGAACCATGCTCAGCATGATAAGCCCGGCCCCCGGAACGCCTGCAGTTCCGATGGAGGCGAGCGTCGCCGTCAGCACGATATTCGCCATATCTCCCGTGGTCAACGAAATCCCGTACGCCTGGGCGACGAATAGCGCACAGACACCCTGGTACAGAGCCGTTCCGTCCATGTTGATGGTGGCTCCCAAGGGAAGGACGAAGGAGGAAACCTTCTCGGAAATACCCATGTTCTCCTTGGCGCAGCGCATGGTCACGGGGAGCGTCGCGGAACTGGAACGTGTGACGAACGCTGTGAGCATGGCTTCTTTTGCTCCTGAGAAGAACCAGCGCGCAGAGCGGTGGGCGAACAACCTGACGAGCCCGGAGTACACAATGATCGCATGAAGGATACAACCCGCATATACGGCGATGATGACCTTCGCGAACGGAGCGAGAACGGAAATGCCGTACTTCGACACCGTCACCGCGATCAGTGCGAAGACGCCGTAGGGGGCGACCAGCATGACGATGCCGGTGAGCTTGTACATCGTTTCGGCGACCGATTCGAAGAAGGCGATGACGGGCTTTCCCTTTTCTCCGGCGAAAATGGCGGAAACGCCGAAGAGCAGGGCGAAAACGATGATCGGAAGCATATCGCCCTCGACCAGCGCCTTGAGCGGATTCGCGGGGAAGAGGTTGAGGAAGACGTCGGCGATCGCGGGGGCCGCTTTCGGCTCGGCCTTCGCGACATTGCTCAGCGCCATTCCGACGCCGGGCTGGATGAAGCTTCCGAGAGAGAGGCCGATCACGATGGCCACGGCGGTCGTGAAGAGATACAGGAATATGGTCTTGCCGCCGATTCGCCCGAGCGATCTGGGATCGCCGATGGATGCCGTTCCGACGACGAGGCTTGAGAAAACGAGCGGGACGATGAGCATTTTCAGCAGGGTGATGAAAAGCTTGCCGATGGGCTCCACGATTTTGATCGACGGTCCGACCATGACGCCCGCGGCGATGCCCAGAACGAAGCCTATTGCGATTTGCCAGATGAGCGGAATGCCTTTCTTTTCTTCCAAAAGAATACACCTCCCGTTGAAAGATGAAAGAAAAACTCACCGATGAGCCTGATATCATGAAACCATGGCACCCCTCCAGTCGATTCAACGCATACTGCATGTAACAGGCAGTATAGCCCGAATCATCGGGAACGTCCACAAAGGGAGGGAATCTTCTTGTGGTGAAGGGGTGACTGGGATACAATGCCGCCATATCCGGTGAAATTCTCCGGACGCAAGAGAAATGTATGGAGGCAAGCGACCATGAAGAAGAAAATTGCCCGTTTTGTCTGCGCGTTCTGCCTGTTGTTTCTGATGGCGGCGCACGCGCAGGCGGAGCACAAGGGCGGCATCGTGCTTGTCCTTTCGGGCGGGGCGATGCGCGGCCTCGCGCATATCGGCGTTCTGCAGGCCCTCGAGGAGAAGGGAATCCCGATCGTCGGCATCGTCGGAACGAGCATGGGATCGATCATCGGCGGGCTCGCGGCGAGCGGTCACTCGCCGGAGGAGATTCTCGAGGTCATCGAAACGCTCGATCTCGGGAACCTCATGTCGGAGCAGGCGACGCCCATATTCGTTCCGAGCGGCGACTCCGACGCGCGTCTGAACCAGATCCCCTGGACGTATATGGACAAGAAGGGGAACGTGACCGGGCCGCTCGGCGGGCTGACGGGCGTAAAACTTCTCGAGAGATTCGCCCAGCTCGCATCGCGCGTCCAGATCGTCCATTTCGACGATCTGCCTATTCCGTTTGCGGCCGTCGCGACGGATCTCGAGACCGGACAAAAGGTCGTCCTCAGAAGCGGCAGTCTCGCCTCGGCCATGCGCGCCTCGATGTCGATCCCGATTCTGTTTGAACCGTGGTCCATCGGAGGAAAGCTTCTGGTCGACGGAGGGCTCGCCTCCAACCTCCCCGTTTTCACCGCAAAGGAGATTTTTCCGGGGTATCCCGTGGTCGCCGTGAACGTTACGAGTTCTCCCCGCTCGAAAGAGCAGCTTCACTCGCTTCTGGATGTGATCGACCAGACGACGACGATTTTCACGGCGGCGAATGTCGCGATCGAGAAAGAGGCCGCCGATGTCCTCATCACGCCCGATGTCCGAGGCGTCGCCATGTTCGATACGAGAAGCGCCCGGCAAATCGTCGAAAACGGACGGGCGGTGGCGATGGGACACATGCCGGAAATCGAACGCCTCATCGCGGCGGCGCCCGCGGCGCCGCACCACGAGAAGAAACCCGTCCCCGCAGTATCGGACATTCGCTTTGAGGGCGTGTCGGCGAAAATGGCCGGCATGTTGCGGGAAAAGTATTCCGAATGGATCGGCAAGACTCCCAGCGACGTCGACGTTATCCGGGCGGGGATGGAACTCGGGAAGCGCAGCGATATCCAGGCGGTCGACTATTATCTCGAGAAGGAGAACGGCGGCACGGTGGTCGTCATGAAGATCCAGCGCAAACCGGAATACGAGATCAACGTCGGCGGGTTCACGACGAACCTGCACCCGTATCGCTGGATCTATGTGAACGGCGTCGCCCGGAACATCATCAACGAGGGCGATTTGTTCCGCACGACTCTCAAGATCGGCGAGCAGTGGGGCGTCGAAGTCAGTTATCTGACGGACCCCGATGAGGACCGGTCCTGGGAAATTCTTCTGTCCGGCCAGAGCTGGGAGGTCGCTCCGCAAAACGCGCGCCTCCGGACGTGGGAACGCTATGGCGCAGGGGTCGTCAAACGCTTCCGCTTCGGAGCGGCGGACGCGGGATTCGGGTTCGCCGCGGAGAGCGTCCGGGAACTCGGCGAAGTCACGACGGCGTGGGGGCCGTACGGATTCCTCACCTACAGCACGATGGACAGCGATACCGACCCTACGAAGGGAACGGCGATTCAGGCGAAGATCTGGTGGCCGGATTACGAGGAGATCCTCTACCGCCTGTCCTTCTTCCAGGCCGCGCAGCTTTCGGACAAATGGCGGTTCTACCTGCGCGCCGGCTTTGCGGAGGGCGACGAGAAAACCCCCGGGCACGCGGCGTATCTCGGCGCCGCCCAGGAACTCTACAGCTACGCGGGGCGTCCGGTCGAGGCCGAATTCATGGCCTGGTGGAACATCGCGTTCCGTCGCGTGTACCTCAAAAGCTGGTGGGGAAGCCTGATGGGCGAGATCTTCGGCGGGATGGGGTACGCCTGGAACGACGAGGGCGATCGCATCCGGAACCTCTGGGAGACAGGGATTTCCCTGTCGATTCCCGGAAAGTTCCTCGATGCGCGGCTGATGTTCCTCTATAATGACGAGAACGACTTCAAGATCGGGTTTTTCATAGGGACTCCGATGTGGGGACACTTTCCGCTCCCGTAGGTTCTCCGATCTGACAAAAACAGCCCCGGCCGGGGGCGGCGATGTCCGGCCATGCCCGAAGCAGCGCGGGCGGGAAGGATTGGCATGGCGCGAAATATCACACCACGAAGCACGGATTTTTCCGAATGGTACCTCGATGTCATCAAAGTCGCGGAGCTTGCGGATTACGCTCCCGTCCGCGGCTGCATGGTCATCCGTCCGACCGGGTACGCCGTCTGGGAGGCGATCCAGCGGTACTTCGACGATGCGTTCAAGGAAACGGGACACGTCAACGCCTACTTCCCGCTCCTGATCCCGAACTCCTTCCTCGAGAAGGAGGCGGAGCACGTCGAGGGGTTCGCTCCCGAATGCGCCGTCGTGACGCACGCGGGGGGCGAAGAACTCGAAGAGCCGCTGGTCATCCGCCCGACGTCCGAGACGGTGATCGGGCACATGTACAGCAAGTGGATCCAGTCCTGGCGGGATCTGCCCATCCTGATCAACCAGTGGGCGAACGTCATGCGGTGGGAGAAACGGCCGCGGCTGTTCCTGCGCACGTCCGAATTCCTCTGGCAGGAGGGGCATACGGCCCATTCGACCGAGGCCGAAGCGCTCGAAGAGACGCTCCGGATGCTTGAGGTCTACCGGCGCATCATGGAGGACTGCCTGGCGCTTCCGGTCGTCGAGGGGGAGAAGACGGCGGGGGAACGCTTCCCAGGCGCCGCGAACACCTACACCTGCGAGACCATGGTGGGCGACAAAAAGGCGCTTCAGGCGGGCACAAGCCACTTTCTGGGGCAGAACTTCGCGCGGGCGTTCAATATCCAGTTCCAGAACCAGGAGGGAAACCTCGAATACGCCTGGACCACGAGCTGGGGCGTTTCCACTCGCCTGATCGGCGCTGTCATCATGACGCATGCCGACGACGACGGCCTGATCCTGCCGCCGCGCATCGCGCCCGTCAAGACGGTTCTGCTTCCGATCGGATCCGACGAGGCCGCGCTCTCGGAACGCATCCTTCCGAAAGCCGAAGAGATCGCGACCGACCTGAAAAAAGTTCTCGGCGGGACGTCCGTGGCGCTTGACCGGCAGTTTCACATGCGCCCGGCCGACCGTTTCTTCTTCCATCTCCAGCGCGGAGTGCCGCTCCGGCTCGAACTCGGCGAGAAGGACTTCGCGAAAGGAACCGTGCGCTTCGTCCGGCGGGACACGGGGGAGAAAGGGGACATCCCGTTCGAGTCCGTCCCGAAGGTCGTTCCGGAACTTCTCGACCGGATACAGCACGATATGCACGCGCGCGCGAAGGCCTTCCGGCTTGCGAATACGGCGCGCGCCTCCTCCTGGGACGAATTCCGGGCGCTCATCGAAGAACGCGGCGGATTCGTGGAAGCCTACTTCGCGGGGAGCGTCGAGGACGAAAAACGCATCAAGGAAGAGACCGGAGCGACGCCCCGGTGCTTCCCCCTGGCGGACGAAAGCCGCGGTCGCTGCTTCCTCACGGGACAGGACAACGCGCGGCTTGCGATCTTCGCAAAGGCGTATTGAGTTCCATCACTTGACATAAAGGGGTTGGAATCGTGAAATACCGTATCTTCAGCGGCATGCGGCCGACGGGCAAGCTCCATCTGGGACACATGGCGGGCGCGCTGACCAACTGGATCAAACTCCAGAACGACAGCGCCTATGAGTGTTTCTACGGCATTGTGGACTGGCACGCCATGATGTCCGACTACGGCGACATGAGCCGGCTCCGCGACAACTGCCGGGAGGTGTTGCTCGACTGGCTCTCCGTGGGGCTGGACCCCGAGAAGAGCACGATCTTTCTTCAGTCGCACGTCCCGCAGCATACGGAGATCCATCTGGCGCTGTCGATGATTACGCCGCTCGGATGGCTCGAACGATGTCCGACGTACAAAGAACAGATCCTGAACATTCAGAACAAGGATCTGTCGACGTACGCGTTCCTCGGATACCCCGTCCTGATGGCGGGCGACATCCTGCTGTACAAGTCGACGAAGGTTCCGGTCGGCGAGGACCAGAGCGCGCACCTGGAGATCACGCGGGAGATCGCGCGGCGCTTCAACAACTTCTACGGCCCGGTCTTCCCGGAGCCGGACATCATGCTGACGCCCACCCCGAAGGTTCCCGGAACGGACGGCAGGAAGATGAGCAAGTCCTACAACAACTCAATCAACATCTCCGACACGAAGGAGATCCTCTGGAGCAAGCTCAGCACGATGATCACCGATCCGGCGCGGATCCGGAAGTCCGATCCGGGCAACCCGGAGAAGTGCCCGGTCTGGGATGTCCAGAAGGTCTTCAACGGGGACGATTCGCAAAAGGCGGAGCTTGCCGAGGGGTGCCGGAAGGCGTCGATCGGGTGCATCGACTGCAAGAAGGCGCTGCTCGCGCACGTCGTCCGGACGCTCGAGCCGGCGTGGGAGAAACGGGCGTATTACGAGAAGAACGACGCGGCGCTGCGGGAGATCGTTCTGCACGGCGCCGAAAAGGCGAAGATCGTTGCGAAACAGACGATGGACGAAGTGCTTGCAGCCATCGGACTGGTCCCGAGGGGCTGATTCATCGCATTTGCGCCCCGCACCGGCCAACCGGTGCGGGGTTTTTTTGTGCGCCTCGGCCGCACCCGTCTGCCGCGGCCCCGCGATCATCCCCGAGAGCGAAAGCATGCGAAAAAAACTGTCCGGTCACTCCATCGCCTTCTTCAGTTCCGCGATGACGTCCGCCCGGCTTCTCATGGCGAGCGCGCGCTCCGCCAGAAGCGCGCATTCCCCTGCGTCCATCGTCCGGATCGTCTTTCGGATGAGCGGGATCCGGGACGGCGACATCGACAGCTCGCGGAAGCCGAGGCCCAGAAGCAGCGGCGTCGCGAGCGGATCGCCCGCCATTTCGCCGCAGATTCCTGCGGGAATCCCCCTGTGCGCGGAGGCCTTCGCGACGGACGCGAGCAATCGCAGCACCGCCGGATGAAAGGGGCTGTAGAGCTGCGCCACGTCGGCGTTTCCCCGGTCGCTTGCGAGCGTGTACTGCGTCAGGTCGTTCGTTCCGAGGGAAAAGAAGTCCGCCTCCTCCGCGAGGACGTCGGCCATGAGCGCGGCGGACGGGACTTCGATCATGACGCCGGTCTTCTCCGGGAGCGCGAAGTCCTTCCCTTCGCTTTCGAGTTCCGCGGCGCACTCGGAAAGCAGGGCTTTCGCCGCGACGAGTTCCGAAACGTCCGTCACCATCGGAAGCATGATCCACAACTTTCCCGACGGCGCCGAACGCAGCAGCGCGCGGAGCTGCGTCCGGAAGACGTCGGGGCGCGAGAGGCACAGGCGGATCGCGCGCAGGCCGAGGAAGGGGTTGTCCTCCCTGCGGCCTTTCAGGAACGGGATCTCCTTGTCTCCTCCGGCGTCGAGCGTCCGGATGATCACCGGGTTCGGCGACATGGCCGCGAGGACGGACGAATAGGCGTTCACGTGCTCCTCCTCGGATGGAGGGACGTCCCGGTCGAGGAAGAGAAACTCGGTGCGGAAGAGTCCGATGCCGGCGCCGCCCTTTGCGAGCGTCTCCGCCGCTTCTTCGGGACGTCCGATGTTTCCGGCCACGTGAACGGCCCGGCCGTCATTCGTGAAGAGCGGACCCGAATCCGCCGCGTCTCTGCGCGTGGCGACGAACGTGAGTTGTCGCGCCGAGCATGTGCGCCGGGTCTGTTCCCCGGGATCGAGGACAAGGTCGCCCGCGCTTCCGTCCAGAATCGCCTCTTCCCCCTCGTGCGCCAGTTCCGTCAGCCCGATGACGTCGGTGATCAGGGGGATTCCCTTCATCCCCGCCAGGATCGCCGCGTGTCCCGCGACCCCGCAGCGCTCCGCCGCGATCCCCGCGACATGCGACGGATCGAATCCCGAAACCTGCGAGGGAAGCAGCTCCTTCGTGACGACAATGACCGGAACCTCCACGGAAGGGCTTTCTTCCGCGTTCTCTCCCGTCAGCGTGTAAAAGAGCTGACGCCCCACGTCCTCGATGTCGGCGCTCCGCTCGCTCAGGTACGGATCCGGGATGGCGCGGAGTTGTTCCGCGAAGGACCGCGCAGCGCGGACGACGGCGTTTTCGGCGCACTCACCGGAGCGGATCGTCCGTTCCATCTCTTCGAGAAAGAGCGGATCCCGGAGCATCATCAGTCTGATTTCGGCGAGTTCCCCGTCGGCGGAACCGGGCGCGAAGGGAAGCCGTTGCATCGCTTCAGCGGTTCTGGAGAGTCCTTCATGCAACTTCCGCAGATTTTCTTCGACGTCGCAGATTCCGCCGTTCTCACGTTCCGTGAACGTAATCGTCCGAAGGATCCGGATCCGCGCCATTCCGACGCCGGGGACGACGGGCGTCCCCGAAAAACGTCGTTCCATGCACTCCACCTCCTGGAGGTGATCGACAGGCGAAAGATTATTGTTGACAGTGTTCACTATAGCAAATAAAATCGTACCAGTCGATAGAAAATTTCGGGGAAACAATTTATGTATACTGAACGGTCCTGCACATCCGGGGAGGCGTGGATTCCATGCATTCAGACTACTGCTATGTCGGCAAGCGGGTCAGGCAGGAACGCCAGAAGTACGGGATGAGTCTCAACGACCTCGCGGAAGCCACGGGAATTTCGGCATCCTACCTCAGCCTTCTCGAAAACGGGAAGACCGTCCCGTCCATCAAGGTCCTCGACAAGATCTGCAACTATTTCTCCATCCATATATCCGTGCTCTTCCAGGAAGACGATGAACTCGGCGAAGTGTTCCTTTTCCGGCGGGACCGTCAGGTCGAAGTGGACGTTCCGAACGACCGGATGCTCCGCTTTCTGCTTCCGCGGGGAAACTGCCGGATCGAACCCGTCCACGTGACGCTTACGCCCAGAGAAAAGAGAAACGAGTGGACCGTCCACCAGGGGACGGAATTCGGATATGTGATTACGGGCAGTCCGGAGATCAGCCTGGAAGGACGGGAATCCATTACGTGCCGCGAAGGGGATGCGATCGTCTACAACTCTTCGATCCGGCACTACTGGCAGAATCTTGGAGAGGTTGTCGCGGAGGTGCTTCTCGTCGCATTTCCCCGGGTCGATTTCCGGGGGGAGTTTCAGGGAGCGCTCCGTACGTAAAAAAAACTGCAGGAACACTCTGAGAAGGAGGTGCGGGAGAATGAGAAAGATCCTGAATCAGCCGGATAAAGCGGTTCCCGAGATGCTTTCCGGCATGGCGAAGGCGCACGCGGGAATTATCGAGGTCTTGCCCGGAACGCAGGCGGTGGTCCGGGCCGACGCTCCGGTGCGGGGAAAGGTGGCGCTGATCACGGGCGGCGGAAGCGGGCACGAACCCGCGCACGGCGGTTTCGTCGGGAAGGGCATGCTCGATGCGGCGCTCGCCGGGGCCGTGTTCTGCTCGCCTCCGCTCGACGACGCGATCGCGTCGCTGGAGCGTGTGAACGGCGGCGCCGGGGCGCTGTTCATCATCAAGAACTACACCGGCGACATTCTGTTGTTCGATATGGCGGAAGAAGAGGCGGCCGACCGGGGAATACCCGTTCGCAAGGCGCTCGTGACGGACGACGTCGCTGTGGATAACCGCGAGGGAACGACGGGACGCCGCGGCGTGGCCGGAACGGTGCTCGTTCACAAGATCGCGGGCGCGATGGCCGACAGGGGCGCGTCGCTCGACGACGTTCATCGCGTCGCCATGAAGGTTATCGAAAACGTCCGGACGATGGGCATGGCGCTGACCCCCTGCCTCGTTCCGGGACGGGACAAGCCGAACTTCGAACTCGCTCCGGGCGAGATGGAGATCGGCATCGGCATCCACGGCGAACCCGGCGTCCGGCGCGAGCCGCTGAAAAGCGCGCGCGAGATCGTATCGGAGATGATGGACCGGATCACGGGGGATCTCCCCTTCAAGCCCGGAGACCGGGTTGTCGCGATGGTCAACGGCATGGGGGCGACCCCGCTCATGGAGCTCTACGTCATCTATAACGAGGTCGAAGCGTACCTCTCGGGCAAGGGCGTAGCGGTCGCGCGTCCGATGGTGGGCGAGTACATGACGTCGCTCGAAATGGCCGGTTTCTCGATCACGCTGCTCCGGGCGGACGACGAGCTGTTGTCGCTCTTCGACCATCCGTGCGCGGCGCCGGCCTGGAGACAGGCATGACCTGCTCCTGCACGACGGACTGCCTCGCAGGGATCTTCAGAAACCTCGCGGCGACGGTCGACGCGAATGAACAGATTCTCAACGAGCTGGACAGCACGATCGGCGACGCGGAGCACGGCCTCAACCTGAAACGGGGATTTTCGATCCTGATGGAGAAGATGGACGGCTTCATGGCGCTTGAGCCCGCGAAGTTCATCAAGCGGATGGGAACGACGCTCGCGGGCGCGGGATGCGGTTCCGGTCCGATCTTCTACGGGCTCGCCATCCGTGCGGCCGGCGACTCCTTCGAAAAAACGGGGGTCGGGGACGCATCGACGGTTGCGGCCGCGCTCGAAGCGGGACTCGCGGCGATAAAGGAAAAGGGCGGGGCGCGCGTCGGGGACAAGACGATGGTCGACGCGTTCGAGCCGGCGGTTCTGGCGTTTCGCGCCGAAGCCGACCGGGGGAGCGATACCGCCGACGCCTTCTCTCGCGCCGCGGAAGCCGCCGAAGTCGGGATGAAGGCGACGACGGACATGATCGGCGTGAAGGGACGGGGGTTCCACGCGGGAGAGCGGGGGCTGGGGCATCAGGATCCCGGCGCGACCTCCTGCCGTCTGCTGCTCGTAAGCATCGCCGAAACCCTCCGGTCGAAGACGTAGGGAGTTCATTCCGTCGGAACGTACGTTCCGACGATAGCAGAAGGGGGAGAGAAACAGTGAAGAAAGCGGGTTTCACGATCCTTGCGGCAGTTGTGCTCCTTGTTTTTGGCGGAATCGCCTGTGCGTCGGATACGATACGGATCGGCCTGTCGGCCCCGATAACGGGGAATTACGCGGAATACGGAGAGAACTTCAAGTACTCCATTACCATGGCGGCGGACAAGATTAATGCGGCGGGCGGACTCCTCGGCAAGAAGGTCGAGATCCTCGTGATGGACAGCAAGGGAGATCCGAAAGAAGCGGCCCTGATCGCCCAGAAGTTCGTCCAGGACTCGTCCCTCGTTGCGGAACTCGGCGACTTCACGAGCACATCGTGCCTCGCCGCGGCCCCGATTTACGAGCGCGGCAAGATGGTTCAGCTCTCTCCGACCTCGTCGCATCCGGACTTCGCGAAATCCGGCGAGTACATGTTCGGCATCGTCGGCACGCAGGATGCCGAGGGGCCCTTCAACGTCCAGTATATCGCGCAGGAGTACATGGGACTCAAGAACGCGGCCGTCATCTACATCAATAACGACTGGGGCCACGTGACCAAGGACCGGTTCGTCAAGGCGGCGGAAAAGCTCAACCTGAAGATCACCGGCGAACAGCCCTTCATGGAGTCCGAAAAGGACTACGCGGCGATCCTGAACAAGCTCCGGCAGCAGAATCCGGAAGGGCTCTTCGTGGCGGCCATGTACAACGAAGCCTCCCTCATCGCCCGCCAGATCCGGAAGATGGGCTGGGACGTCAAACTGCTTGCGCCGAGCTCCGTCTTCTCCGCGAAGCTGATCGAACTCGGCGGCGAGGCCGTCGAGGGGATCGTCACCAACACGTTCTTCGCGCTGGAAGATCCGGATCCGGTCGTCCAGGGATACATCGCCGAGTTCGAGAAGGTCGCGAAACGGAAACCGAATCTTCATGCCGCCTGCGCGTACGATTCCATGATGATGCTTGCGGATGCGATCAAAAGGGCGAATTCCACCGACCGGACGGCTATCCGCAACGCCCTCGCCGAGACGAAGGATTTCAACGGAATCACCGGAAAGCTGACGTTCACGGAAGTCGGGGATATCGCGCGGAAGTACAAGGTCATGGTCGTCGAAAAGGGGCAGTGGGTCGTCAAGAAGGATTACACCCGCTAGAACGAACGATGAAGCGGAGCGGAGGGCCTGAACGCCGGCCCTCCGCCACTCTGAGATGAGATGGAGTGGTTCCATGAATTACTATCTGCAGACGCTCGTCGACGGCATCGCCCAGGGGTCGATCTACGCGCTGATGGCCATCGGATTTGCAATGATCATGGGAATCCTTGGGCTCGTCACCTTCACGCACGGCGAAGTCATCATGATCGGGGCCTTCGCCGGATTCTACGCGCTCACGTTCCTCAAAACGGGAATATTCGTCGCTCTTGTTGCGGGATTCGCCGCGGCATGGATTCTGGGGCTCGTCATCGAACTGATCTGTTACCGCAGATGGCCGAAGGGACCGGATGAGACGTGGCTCATCACGACGATCGGCGTCTCCACGGTTCTCAAGAGCGGCGCGCAGATCGTTCTGGGGACGGAACAGCAGCTCGTCCCCGATGTCTACACCGGATTCTGGACCCTGGGAGGGGTCCGGATCCTTCACATCCAGGTCTTTATGCTGGTCGTCCTCTTCATCCTCTCCGCCGGACTCTGGCTCTTTCTCAAGAAAACACGGACCGGACTCGAACTCAAGGCCGTCTCGATGGACAAAACGGCCGCCGCGCTTCTCGGCGTGGACGTTCGGCGGATTCTCGTCATCGGAAACGCCATCGGATGCGCCCTGTGCGGCGTCTCCGGAGTGCTGCTCGGCGTGTACTACAATTCGGTGCATGCCGTCATGGGAGGAAGCGCCGGCCTCAAATCCTTCGCGTCCGCGGTTCTCGGCGGTCTGACGAGCATCCCGGGCGCCGCCATCGGCGGCATCCTGCTCGGAATCTTCGAGAACGTCGGCGTTCTCTTCTTCTCCTCCGGCTGGAGAGATGTCATCGCGTTCCTGATCCTGATCGCCGTCCTTCTCGTGCGTCCCTCGGGACTTCTCGGACGGAAGGGGGCGGAAAAGGTATGAAGGCGCTTGTCCGAATGGTTCAGCGGCACGGAACGCTCTCGATGCTCTGCGCCGCCGGCGTCCTGCTGGCCGTGCCGTTCCTGATCCGCGGCAACGACTATCTGCTCCGGATCGCGATCAATATCCTGCTGTATTCCGTGCTCGCCACGAGTCTGAACATGATCAACGGCTACTCGGGGCAGTTCAATATCGGGCAGGCTGGGTTCTACTGCATCGGAGCCTATACGGCCGCGATTCTCGCGACCCGGTATGGCGTCGGCTTCTGGCTCGCCCTTCCCGCAAGCGGCCTGATCGCCGCCCTGTCGAGCGTCCTGCTCGGGATTCCGACCGCGCGTCTGCGGGGGATCTTCCTCGCGATATGCACGCTCGGCTTTTCCGAAATCGTTCGCCTGACGATCCTCAACTGGATCGAGTTCACGCGCGGTCCGATGGGGATTCCCGGAATTCCGTTCCCGACATTTTTCGGGTACGAGATCTCCTCGAATTTCGGCTTCTATTTCCTGATTCTGGCCATTGCGGCCGTCACTCTGTTCGTCTGCCATCGGGTGCTCAATTCCCGGATCGGCAGGGCGTGGATCGCCATCCGCGAGGACGAACTCGCGGCGAAGTCCATGGGGATCCCGACGACACGCTACAAGATCTACAACCTTGCGTTCGGTACCTTCTGGGCCGGAGCAGCCGGGTGCTTCTACGCGTATCTCTCGAGCTACGTGAGTGCGGACAGCTTCACGCTCGACGAGGGCTTCGCGATCCTGTGCATGGTTCTGGTGGGCGGCCCGGGAAGCCTGATCGGTCCCCTCGTGGGGGCATTCTTCCTCGTCGTGCTGCCGGAAATGTTCCGTTTCCTCGCGGAGTACCGGCTCGTGATTTTCGGTCTTGCGATTCTCG
>CAZVUT010000026.1:0-4576 GCA_964630155.1 uncultured Synergistaceae bacterium | reverse complement strand
ACGTTTTTCAATCTGCTTACCGGACTGATCGAAGTGACGCGCGGCGCCGTGCTTTTTGGCGGCCGGGACATAACGGGCATTCCGCCGGAACGCGTCGCCGGGATTGGAATGTCGCGAACCTTCCAGAATATCAAGCTCTTCCGCTTCATGACCGTTCTGGACAACGTGAAGGTCGGATTTCACACGCGGACGAAGACGGGCCTTCTGGGCGCCGTCACCCGAAACGCCGCGTTCCGCGCGGACGAGGCGTTCGTCACGGGGCAGGGGCTCGAACTGCTCGACTTCGTGGGACTTCGGAAACAGGCGTATAATCTGGCCGCAAATCTGTCCTACGGAACGCAGCGGCGTCTCGAAATCGCCCGGGCGCTCGCCACGGACCCGAAGGTGCTCCTGCTCGACGAGCCCGCGGCCGGAATGAATCCGTCGGAGAAGAGCGAGGTCATGGAGCTGATCCGGAAGATCAGCTCGCTCGGGCGGACGATCGTCGTGATCGAACACGACATGAAACTCATCATGAACCTCTGCGACGTCATAACCGTTCTCAACCAGGGGCTCAAGATCTGCGAGGGAACGCCGGCGGAGGTCCGGAACGACCCGGATGTCATCAGCGCGTACCTCGGACACGCCCGGGGCGCTTAGGAGGGATGTCCATGCTTCAGGTAACGGACCTTCGGGTCGACTACGGCAACATCACCGCGCTCCGGGGAGTATCCTTCGAGGTCCGGGAGAAGGAGATCGTCACGATCATCGGGTCGAACGGCGCCGGAAAATCGAGCACGCTCATGGCGATTTCCAACATCGCCCGGAAATCGGGAGGAAGCGTTCACTTCAAGGGACAGGACATCACGTCGCTCAAGCCGTCGGCCATCGTGCGCGCCGGCATAGGACACGTGCCCGAAGGACGACACATCTTCCCGTTCCTGACGGTTCAGGAAAACCTGATGGTCGGCGTCTCCGGCAACGTTCATTCGTCCAGAGCCACAACGTCGGCGAATCTCGATCGGGTATACTCGCTGTTCCCGATCCTCGCGGAGCGCAGGAATCAGAACGGGGGAACGCTCTCGGGCGGAGAACAGCAAATGCTGGCCATCGGGCGCGGCCTGATGGTGGATCCCGAGATGCTTCTGTTCGACGAACCGTCGCTCGGACTGGCTCCGATCATCGTCGAGACGATCTTCGCGCTGATTCAGAAGATCCGGGATTTCGGGAAGACAATCCTGCTGATCGAACAGAACGCCAATATGGCGCTGGCCATCGCGGACCGGGGGTACGTCATGGAGACGGGAAACATCATCCTCTCCGGAAGCGCGAAGGAACTTGCGAACAACCCCAGCGTGGCAAGCGCCTATCTGGGAATCTAGGATGAATTTCAAGGAGGTATATGGGAATGACGATTGAAAACAAGGCGACGATCCGCGAACCGCATGTCGATGATATGCGTTCGGCAATTGAGCATCGGGCGACATGGATGTACCTGCTCATGGACGAGGCCCGCAAGCGCGGGCTCGGGTGGGACGACTTCGCGCGCGCGGCCGTTTTGCGCTGCGGCAGGTTCCACGGCGACGCGAAGTTCGAGAAGACCGACGATCTGACCGTCTTCGCGAAGAGCTTCGCGAATGAACTCTACAAGAAGATCTTCGAGATGGACTTGAAAGAGGTCACGAAGGACCGGTTCGTCGTCGAGTTCCATTACTGCCCGCTCGTCACCGCATGGAAGAAGCAGACGGACGACGAAAAGGACATCGAGAAACTCTGCGACATCGCGATGGACGGCGACCGCGGAATCGTCAGCATGTTCCCGGATTTCGAGTTCGTGCTTGAAGAGACCATCGCACAGGGCAAACCGGTCTGCCGCGTCATCATCACCCGGAAAAAGAGCTGATCCGGCGGCGCCGCAGCATCATTCCGGCAGGGAAACCTTCCCTGCCGTTTGCTTTTTTTGCAGGAGGGGAAGACATGAAGAAGATCATCAACGCGATTCCCGATATCGTGACCGAGATGCTTGAAGGCGTCGCCGCCGCGCATCCGGAAACGCTCCGGCGTCTTGAGGGGCAGAGCGTCATCGTCCGGAAGGAGATCCGGCCGGACAAGGTGACGCTCGTGAGCGGCGGAGGAAGCGGGCACGAACCCGCGCATGCGGGATATGTCGGAAAGGGAATGCTGGACGCGGCCGTCGCCGGAGAGGTTTTCACATCACCGACGCCGGACCGGATAAAGGCCGCGATCGATGCGGTCCGTTCCGATGCCGGGACGCTCCTGGTCGTCAAGAACTACTCCGGGGACGTCATGAACTTCGAAATGGCGGCGGAACTCGCCGAAACGGACGGCGTGAAGACACGCAGCGTCATCGTCAACGACGATGTCGCCGTCGAGAACAGCACCTACACGACCGGACGCCGAGGGATCGCGGGAACGGTTTTCGTCCACAAGATCGCCGGCGCGCTGGCCGAGCGAGGAGCGGATCTCGACGCGGTCGCGGCCGTCGCGCAGAAAGTCGTGGACAACGTGCGTTCGATGGGGTTTGCGCTCTCAGCCTGCACCGTTCCGGCAAACGGACGCCCGGGCTTCGATCTCGGAGACGGGGAAATGGAGTTCGGCCTCGGGATTCACGGAGAACCCGGAGTCCGGCGCGCGCCGGTCGAAAATGCGGACTCGCTGGCGAAGAACCTTCTCTCCGCAGTCTTCGACGACCTCCCGTTCCGGAACGGCGACCGCGTCGCCGTTCTCGTCAACGGCCTCGGAGGCACGCCGCTCATGGAGCTGTACATCCTGAACCGTTCCGTCGCCGCATTGTGCCGCGAGCGCGGACTCGCCGTCGCGAAGACGTACGTCGGAAACTTCATGACGTCGCTCGAAATGGCGGGAGCTTCCGTCTCCCTGTTGCGTCTGGACCCGGAACTCGAGTCGCTGCTCGCCGATCCGTCCGACGCGCCGGCTTTCCGGCAGTGAGGAGCCGCTTCCCGTCATGAACCCCGTGGGAGCCGCCGAAGTCAGGCGCCTTTTGGATGTTGTCGGAACGAGGGTTATCGAAAGCCGCGATCTTCTGACCGACCTCGACCGGACCATCGGAGACGGAGACCACGGCGTCAACATGGCCCGGGGATTTTCGGCCGTACGGGAGAAGCTCGCCTCCATGCCCGAAAATACAGGTATCGAGTCGCTCCTCAAAACGGCCGGAATGACCCTTGTGAGCACCGTAGGAGGGGCTTCGGGACCGTTATACGGTACTGCCTTCATATACGCCGCCCAAGAACTCGCAGGGGCCGTAGAAATGTCGCCCGAGCTTCTGTCGCGGGCGATGCGCGCCGCGGCGAACGGCATCGTCAAGAGAGGCCGTGCGGGCGTCGGGGACAAGACGATGCTCGATACGATAGAACCCGTAGCCGCGTTCCTGGAATCATCCGAATCCGGCGGCTCCGGCCCGGCGGAACGAATTCGCGACGTCCGGAGAATCGCGCGCGCGGGAATGGAGTCCACCGTGCCGATGCAGGCGCGAAAGGGCCGGGCGAGCTTTCTCGGAGAACGAAGCATCGGGCATTGCGACCCCGGCGCGATGTCGAGCTGTATCATGATCGAAACAGCGCTCGATGTCCTCGCGGAGTTCCTGCCGTGATTGCGTTCGTCCTCGTGTCGCACAGCCGCGAGGTCGCCGCGGGCGTGCGGGAGATGGCCCTGCAGATGACCGGCGGCGCCGTTCCGGTCGTCGCATGCGGTGGTGGGAGCGACGGCGGACTCGGGACGGACGCGTGCGCCATTGCGGACGCAATCCGTTCCGTCGCGCGCAACGAAGGAGTGCTCGTTCTCTGCGACCTCGGAAGCGCGATTTTGTCCGCCGAACAGGCGCTCGAATTTCTCGATGAAAAGGAGAGATCGGGCGTCCGGATCGCCGACGCGCCGTTTCTCGAAGGCGCCGTTCTCGGTGCGATCCAGGCGAGCGCAGGATCTTCGCTGCAGGAAGTTTTTGAAACGGCCGAAGGCGCCCGCGACCTTCGGAAACTCGGGTGAGCGTTTCCAACGCCCGTGAAGGAGTGAACGCATGGCGACTCGGGAATGCACCGTTACGAATGTCCACGGACTTCACGCTCGTCCGGCCGCGAATTTCGTCCGGATCGCAGCGGCTTTCAGCGGGCGGGTGACCGTCTCGAAGAACGGAAAAGAGGTCGACGCACGGAGCATCCTTGGCGTCCTGAGCCTCGGAATTGAGTGCAACGACACCATTACTATGGGCGCCGACGGAGAGGGAGCCGAAGCTCTGCTCGACAGCCTCGCGGCGGTCCTGTCGGCGGAGGCCGGCTGAACCGGCGGAAAACGCTGTACGAAAATTGAATCTCAAACTGGGCCCTTGACGGATGCCCAAAAGCTGGTAGAATTCCCTTCGTTGCGCTGCGCGCGACACGCCCGTTACACAGCCGAAACACACAACGCAGAAGGATATCGGGCGGTGTACCTTGACAGATTTATAAGGTGGAGAGAGCGAAAAGCAGTAAGAGCGAAGAGAGCGGAAGGGGCAGACTCCGGAGGAATATTTTGGAGAGTTTGATCCTGGCTCAGGACGAACGCTGGCGGCGTGCTTAAC
>CAZVUT010000025.1:0-24488 GCA_964630155.1 uncultured Synergistaceae bacterium | reverse complement strand
TACGATTGGTGATGGAGAGGTCCAATGGATGACAGCGGGTTCCGGTATTATGCATGAAGAAAAATTGCCGGCTGCCGAGCGGATGCTTGGTGTGCAGCTTTGGTTGAATCTTCCCGCAAAGGACAAAATGGTTCCTCCCGCTTATCACAGTATCAAGAACTCTGAAATTGAAGAAATAGAGTTGGGAAATGTTAAGTTACGACTGCTCGCAGGTGAATTTGACGGAAGAAAAGGATATACGAGCAAATATCTTCCGCTGGATTATTACGATTTACATCTTAACCCAAATGCATCTATTGTCTTGAATACTGGAAGAGAGCGATCGGTAATGGTGTTTACTCTCTCAGGAGACGTTTACATCGCAGGCGAGTTGGTAAAAGAAAAGACGGCGATAAAACTCACCTCAGGCGACAATGTAGAGATAAAGTCGACAGAAAAAAATGCTCAAGTACTATTTATTAGTTCAATAAGGATAGGTGAACCTGTAGTTTGGGGTGGATCTATTGTCATGAACACTAAAGAAGAATTAAATAAGGCTTTTGATGATTTGAGAAAAGGAACGTTTCTACAAAAAGAAATATCTTATTGAACTATTCTACTGAAATTATTTTCACAAAAATACTAATAAATATCAACAATTAAGATATTGTTTAATAAATATAATAGTTGTTCTTTGTAAATAACATACTTATTGTTTTTTATGATGTAATATTCAGCTTTTGCTTTTCAATGTTATATCTCCTGGTTGTCACAATAGAAGTCGCGTAATCCGAGTGGTTTAAGGAAAATTGGGAGAGCGCTCGGGAGGTGCGATGGAAATGAAGCGATGCAGCCCTGAATACAAGGAAGCCGTCATCCGGAAGATGATGCCCCGGAGAACGTTCCGATAATGAGACTGACGGAGGAGAGCGGATATCTGAGCGTGACCCTGATGAAATAGGAGGCAGGGGGCGCCGCCAAAATAGCGGACAGGGAGCTAAGGGAGAAACGTTCGGGATAGAAGGTCCCTGTCGGATGAACGGCGTCCGGAAATAATCCGATCAGGAATTCAAGAAGAACGCGGTGAAGCTGAGTTGTGTCAGCCCGAAGACGATCAGTGAACGGCGCGAGGATCTTGGGATATCGGACAGCATGCCGGATCACTGGAGGCAACGGTACACGCCGCAGGGTGACAAGACCCGAGGCGCCGCGCTGGAAGAGGAAGTAAAAGCGCTCCGCCTGGAAAATGCGTAACTGAAAATGGAGCGGGACATGCCAATCCAACTTTAAAGGTCAAGTGTCCATAAGTCGGTTGACAGGCGCCGGATCAGCCGCGACGGCAGCGTGCTCGCCGTGTTCCGTACATAGAAGCCTGCGCCTTCCTTTCGTCAGGGCGAAAACAGTCTTGAAGGCCGTTTTCAAAGAGCGGTATCTCTGTCAGGCCGGCTCATTTTTTCTGCAGATTGTCCGCCTCAAGGCCCCTTTCACGTGTAAAAAACACCACGGAAAGCGATGCGTTATAATGACATTCGAGAAGGGAGTGGTGGACTCGTGATCTGGAAGCGCATTTTCACGCCGCAAACGATTGATGAACAACCGAATAACACAGGGATTCCCGTTGCCGGAGAGCCTGAGAGCGAAGAAGACACTTCCGTGGAAACGGCGCCAAAGGAAGAGAGGCCGTCCTCGGTTCTGGAACTCACCGTTCGCGTTCGCCTCGACGACGAGAATCAGGTTGGAAGAGCGGCGCTTTTGCTTGCAGCGACAACCACTGAAGAATCGGAAAACAGTTTTCGCAGGGACCTCGCCCGGTGGAACTGGAGATCGGTAGCGACCGAAGTCGGCGGTCTCGCCGGAGATCTTCCCCAAAAGATAACGAGAGCGTTGGTTGGAGCTTCTTTGAACGCAGGAGTGGTGGAGAAGAAGCGGAACGAGATGCATGCTCTCATGCACGCGGCCGTTGAAGCTCTCGATGGTTTTCTTGCAGTCGGGATGCTGGAAGCGAGTATCGGCGCGAAAATTTCAATCGTTCGAAATTCCCGATGGATTGCAGTCGCCGTAATGGGTGACACCGCGTATCATGCGGTCGCTCATCATGAACGATGCGGCCTTGGGGTTATGCATATTTGACGATTGTTTTCCAGCGCGGAATGTGGTAGATTCTCAATTTGTTCGGTTGGAGTTTTAAACGTTACGGAGGTGTGGAGATATGAAAAAAGACATCCATCCTGATTATGTTGCGTGCAAGGTATTCTGCGCGTGCGGAAACAGTTTCGAGACACGCTCGACGAAAAAGGAAATTCGAGTCGGCGTGTGTTCCGCATGCCATCCTTTCTTTACCGGAAGAAAGGGATCGAAAGTTGTTCTGGAAGCGGGAAGGCTTGAGAAGTTCCAGAAGAAATATGAAGGTGTTGATTACGGCCAGAAAGAACGCAAGGAAGAGGAATAGGGGAGCCTCGCTCCCCTTTTTTTTGACGAGGAGCTCTGAATAATGGGTTGCCGTGTCGCACTGCTGGCGTATACTCCCGAGCCGGACAGCGTTGTCGCAGCTGCAGCTCGGCTCTGCTACAGCGACGAATCGGTATTCGCTCTAAAAAACGGCGTTACTCCGGAACGCACGCAATCATTCATATCCAACCTTCTGCGCAGCGGGCATCATTCTCCTCTGGAGCATGCTTCGTTTACCTTTGCGGTTGACGGCGTCAGCCGCGTCACAACGCATCAGATTGTCCGGCACAGAATCGCGAGCTATTCCCAGAGAAGCCAGCGCTATGTCCGGATGAGCGAGCCTGCCTGTATCATGCCGCAGACAGTTGCGGAGAATGAGGCGGCTCGAAGACTCTTTTCCGAAACGGTGAAATCGTGCCACGATGCGTATTGTGCGCTTATCGACGCGGGGATTCCGAAAGAGGACGCACGATATATCCTCCCTCATGGATGGGAGACAAGCATTGTCGTCACGATGAATGCGCGGGAATTGCATCATTTTTTCAGACTCAGGTTGTGCAGAAGAACTCAGTGGGAAATCCGCGAAATGGCTCGATGCATGGCCGTCGAAGCCCGGAAGGCGGCTCCGTTCATTTTTGAGACGCTGGGCCCAGGATGCGTCAATGGCGTTTGTTCCGAGTCACGCCCGTGCGGTTCTCCGTATACGTCCGTTGACGATGTTCTGAAAGGGGTTGCCGACTCTTGACGGGAAGAGCGATTTTCCGATCGCTGATGGCCCTTGCGACTGCAACCGCTGAACGGATCCCCGTCGGCGGACAGGCGGTCATTCAGGGCGTGCTGATGAGAGGCCCCTCCCGATGGGGGCTTTGCGTGCGCCGTCCCGACCAGACGATATGGAGCGAACACTGGGAAAGCGGAACCCGGACGCGTCGTTTCCCGTGGAAGCTTCCGGTTGTCCGCGGATTCATCATGATGATCGAGATGCTCGGAACCGGGATGCGGGCGTTGAACAGGTCCGCACAGCTCGCTCTGGACGATGAAGAGACGATCACCCCCACCGAAACCGCAGTCTCAATAGGAATCGCCATCCTTGCCGTCGTCGGCCTTTTTATCGCTCTGCCCCTCTGGCTCGCTGACTGGTGCGCACGAGCGTGGAGCCTCGCCTCGGCGGGAAAAGACGTCATAGAGGGAATTGTCCGCGGAGTCGTCTTCGTGGCGTATATCGCCGCCATCGGCATGTGGCGGGATATTCGACAGGTATTTCGCTACCACGGCGCCGAACATAAGACGATCAACGCCTTCGAAAACGGCTCCGAGATGACGTCCGAGTCGGTTTTGGGGTATTCGAGAATTCACCCTCGCTGCGGAACCTCCTTTCTGCTCATAGCCATAATGGTCAGCATCATCGTGTTTTCTGTCGCAGGGCACGGAGGGCTGTTGTGGAGGATAGGCTCCAGAATCGTCCTGCTGCCGGTTGTCATAGGCATCTCGTACGAGATCATAAAGGGTGCTTCCCGATTCGGCAGGCTGGGGGCGCTGCTGATATCCCCCGCGCTTCTCCTGCAGTATCTGACGACGCGAGAGCCGTCAAGGGAACAGGTCGAAGTCGCTATCCATTCCCTTGAAGTTGCGCTGGATACGTCGTTCTCCCCGACACCGGATGAACGAATGAACGAGCAGAGCGAGGTGCCTGATGAACATCGAACCGAAGCTTGAGCAGATTGAAAAGGATTTTTACGACGTTGAGCGTCGCATGTCCGACCCCGGCATTGTTTCGCAACTCAAGGAGCTGCAGGAACTGGGCAAGCGTCACGCGCAGCTTGAGCCTGTCGTACGGAAATATCAGGAATACAGGAAGAATCGGGAAGAAATTCGGGAGGCGCAGGACCTTCTCCGTTCTGACGATGAGGACATGCGTCGGCTTGCCGAGGAGGAAATGGCCGCCAAGGAACCGTTAACGGCCGGATTGTTGCAGGAATTGCAATTTCTGCTACTTCCCTCGGATCCGAACGACGAAAAGAGCGTCATGATGGAGATTCGCGCCGGGGCTGGGGGAGAGGAAGCCGCACTCTTCGCCGCGAGTCTTTTCCGGATGTACTCTCGTTTTTCCGAACGCCAGAACTGGACGTACGAAATAATCGACATAAGCGAAACCGGCATCGGCGGGATTAAGGAAATCGTTGTCCGAATCGACGGACGCGGAGCGTACAGCAAACTCAAATTCGAGAGCGGCGTACACCGAGTCCAGCGCGTTCCGGTAACGGAGGCGAGCGGCCGGATCCACACGTCTACTGCAACGGTCGCCGTTCTTCCGGAGGTCGAGGACGTCGACGTGGAGATCAGAACCGAGGATTTGAAGGTTGATACATACCGTGCAAGCGGCGCCGGCGGACAATATGTCAATAGAACGGACTCGGCGGTTCGCATGACGCATATTCCGTCCGGACTTGTAGTCACCTGCCAGGACGAGCGTTCGCAGCTCAAGAACAGGGCGAAGGCGCTGCGGTATCTCCGTGCGAAGCTCTACGACCTGGAAATGCAGAAAAAGAACGACGCCGTGGCTTCGGAACGAAGGGGCCAGATCGGAACCGGAGATCGATCCGAACGCATACGAACGTACAATTTCCCCCAGAATCGTCTGACCGACCACAGAATCGGGGTCACGCTCTATAAGCTGGACCAGATTCTTGACGGAGACCTGTACGAGTTGGTGGAAGCTCTGACCATGGCCGATCAGACGGAGCGCCTTCATCACCTTGAAACCATCGGATAAAGAGCTTCCCTCAACAGTTCTCGAAGCCCGCAAGAGCGGCTCGGAGCAACTTTTTTTTTCAGGACTTCCCGATAGCCGCATTGAGGCGGATTGTCTGCTTGCATACATTCTCGGGACTGAAAGAAGCTCTCTGATCGTACATCCCGATCGTATCGTAACCCCCGGTGAGGCGGCCGCTTTTCAAAAACTCCTCGAACGCCGGAAGCTTTGGGAACCTGTTTCGTACATTACCGGAACAGCCGCTTTCAGAAGCTTCATTTTTTCCGTCGGTCCCGGCTGTCTTATCCCCAGACCTGAAACAGAGCTGCTTGTCGACAGGGCGCTTTCGTTACCCGGGTGGCGAACATTTCTTGACTGGGGAACGGGGAGCGGATGTATAGCGGTGAGTCTTCTGATGGAAAGGCAGGAAACGACTGCTTTGGCCGTCGATGCCTCTGCCGCCGCGCTGAGATGGGCCTGGAAAAATATCGATGCCTTTAATGTGCACGGACGCTGTCGTCTCTGGCACGGGGCATCGTTCGATACGCTGTGTGCGGACGTTCTTCCGGTCGATCTTCTTCTGAGCAACCCGCCCTATATCCCGAAATGTCGTCTTGCGGACCTCCCCGAAGACGTTCTGAAAGAACCGGTCATTGCACTGGACGGTGGAACCGACGGCCTTGAAATAGCCAGACGTATTCTAGAAAACGCCCCGAATGTCGTCCGGAGCGGCGGGTACGTTCTCATGGAAATAGGGGACGACAGTCAGGCCGACGCGCTTTCCTCCCACGAAACGCCAGGCCTTATCTTTTGTGAAACAATACGGGATTTTAATGATATTTCTCGCATTGTTCTTTGGAGTCGTGTATAATTTCTATGTGGTCATGAAAACGCTTATTGAATAGCGATGTACTTGAGAGGAGATGGCAGCGATGGAAAAAAGGGAGCTTGTCATTATCGGCGCAGGGCCTGCGGGATTGACCGCGGCGATTTACGGCCGCAGAGCGGGATTGGATGTTCTCTTGCTGGAAAAGGGAACTCCGGGCGGACAGATCAACATCACCGACGAGATAGAGAACTGGCCTGGAGTGAAACACGCAAGCGGACAGGAACTTGGAAATATGTTCCGCGAACACGCGGAAAAGTTCAACACCGAGTTCCGCGATACGGATGTACGCATGGTGGAAATCCGGGAAGGTCGGAAGATCGTCGTAACGGAAAAGGAAGAGATCGAGGCGGAGGCTGTCATCATTTGCACCGGCGCGTATTTCCGCCGTCTCGGATGTGAAGGGGAAGCGGAGCATATCGGCCAAGGTGTGAGCTATTGCGCCGTTTGTGACGGGGCTTTTTTTGAAGATGAAACCATCGCCGTTATCGGCGGTGGCAACACCGCAGTTGAAGAGGGAACATATCTGACCAAATTTGCGAAAAAAGTGTACATTGTCCACCGCCGCGACGAGTTTCGGGCCGATCGAGCGGCGATCGAACACGCGCTTTCCAATCCGAAGATCGAGCCGATATGGAACTCCGTGGTCGAACGCATTGAAGGAGACGGGATGGTGGAAAATCTCGTCCTGAAGAACGTCAAAACGGGCGAAGTTACCAATCTCGCCGTGGCCGGCGTCTTCATGTTCGTCGGCCAGGCGCCGTACGACGAGCCGGTTCGCGGACTTGTCAAGGCTGCAAAAGGCGGTTGGATCATCACGAACGAAGATATGGAGACATCCGTTGAAGGGATTTACGCGGCCGGCGACGTGCGCGAGAAGGGATTGCGCCAGGTCATAACCGCTGCCGGAGATGGCGCCGTCGCAGCCATGTCTGCCGTATCGTACATCAACGAGCAGGTGCACCTTCGTTCCGTGCTGATGGAACCGGAGCACGTCGTCGCGTTCTTTTTCTCGAGTATTGACGGGAATCAGGTGCAGCTCAGCGAGAAAGCCCTTCATGAAGCAGAAAAGATGGGAAAAAAACTCACTCTCGTGGACGGGTACCGCAACGGGAAAATGGTGGAAAAATTGCAGTTGCCGGGAATGCCGGCTCTTGTGGAACTCCGGAAGGGCGTAGTCGTCCGGACGGAATCCCCCGCTACGCTGGAAAAAGCCCTTTCTTTTCTGAAATAGCCACACCATACCAACGATCGGACGCCAGTTTTTTTCCCGAGGCGTCCGATCGTTATGGAGGGAAGCCCATGATTGTCACCGTCACTCTCAATCCTGCCGTCGACGAAGAATTCGTCGTTACGGACTTCCGTCCCGGAGGCTGGTTTCGTTCCACTCAGGCTGACCGGACTCCGGGCGGAAAGGGAATCAACGTGTCGATCATGCTTCGTCAGCTGGGGTATGAATCCACGACGATGGGATATCTTGCCGGATTCAACGGTTCGTATATTCTTGATTCCCTGAGAAGAAAACGGATTACAACGAGCTTTATCCATGTCCCAGGCGAAACCCGAACCAACGTCTACATTATTGACGGGAACGGAAATGTCGGAACAGGCTTGTCGGAACCGGGACCCGACGTTTCCGAGGCTGCGCAGGAACGTTTTATGCGGATGTACGCCCGAATGCTCCAGAGAGCGAGAATAATAGTAATCGGCGGTTCTCTGCCTCCCGGAACGAAAACCGGTGTTTATGCGGAGCTGATTCGGAAAGCGCGGGCGCTCGGAATTCCCACGGTTATCGATTCGGCGGGCGAACCGTTGCTTGAAGCCCTTGATGCAGGACCGACCATCGCGAAAATCGACCACAGGTTCATGTCACGTATGTTGGGTGTGCCTCTGAATTCCCTTGATAACATTATTAACGTGCTGTCGACTTTGCACAAAAAGGGGATTCAGTGGGCTGTGGCTTCATACCATATTTTCGGAAATGTGTTCTTCTGTCCTGACGGCGTCTTTCTTTCGATGGCGGACCGCCGGTCCTCGGTGTCTCTGTTTGCTTCCGGAGATGCATTGATTGCGGGGCTTATCGCCGCTCGGGAGGAAAAACTGTCCTCTCTTGACAGCATTCGTTTTGCAATGGCCTGCGCATGGGAAACGACGACGCACTTTGAGAAGGGGATTTCCAGCCGCAATGCGGTCGAAGAAATCATTCGGAAGGTGGAAATCGAAAAGCTATCGTGAGGTTTCGCCCGGTTCAATATCGAGTTGACCGCGACCGATACTTTGACTGAAAGGGGTGTGAGCCGTCGCATGGACGAAAAAAAAGTAAAAAACGCCCAGTTTACCTATCAGAGCAATCAGATTGCATCGGCCTCAAAAGAGCAGCTTCTGCTCATAACGTACGATATCGGCATCCGTTCGTGTCGACTCGCCGAAGCCGCCATCGTTCAACAAAACATAGAGGAAACAAACAGACATGTTCAAAAGGCGCAGGATGTCATCCGGGAACTGATGTTCTCCCTGAACGTCGAAGTCGGCGGAGAAGTGGCGGAGAATTTGATGCGTCTCTATGATTTCCTTTACTATGAGCTGGTCGACGGGAACGTCCGCAAGGATCCCGAGAAAGTTCGCGTCGTACGTTCAATGCTGGAAGAGCTCCGCGCGACGTGGGAACAGGCTATTGAGAAGCTTTCCAGGGAACAGACCCCGACTTCGCAGAACGAGGTTTTGGAAAGACCGACAGTTGCGGCGGGGGGGTTTACAATTGCCGGTTGATGTCAGACGCTTCCTATCAGAGCTTATTGAAAAGGAAACAATGTTATATGCGTCCCTTCGGGAATCCATAATACTAGAGGAATCGGCAGTTAACGAAGGGAACATGGAAACGCTTCTTTTCGTCCTCCAGGAGAAACAGAAAGTCATTTCTGCGCAGGAGAAGATGATGGACGAATGGGAAGATCTTGCGCGATCTCTTTCAGTGGATTGCGGTCGCGAATCAGACGAATTCTGGGATGCTGTCCGGTCGAATGTTGGACGGCTGGAGTACGATGAAATACAGCGTTCCGTTGAAACTATGAGGGCGCTCGCAGCCGGTTTGCTGCAAAAGGAAAAGGATGTTCAGAACAAACTGGAAACCGTTGTGTCGGACCTGAGACAACAGATGATCACAATGCAGCATGCCCGAAAGGCGGTGCGGGGCTATTCCCGCTCTACCGGAAGCATCAGGCCGTAGTTTTCACCGGCTTTTCCTTGTCGCTTGCGCATTCTTGCTCTGTTTCGCATCAGTCTCTCCCGCCGATGAACCGGATCCTGCGAAAGAAATCAAACTTGGCGCCAAGGTTGCCGATCAAGTGGAAGAACGATGGGAGCGAGTTGCAGACCCGTCAGTTTCCGCACGGTTGGGGATGATCCGCTCCCGGCTCAGCCCGTTCATGAACCGTGACCTTCCATACGAAGTCCGTTGCATCCGGGAAAAGAGCCCGAACGCATTCAGCCTTCCGGGAGGCATCGTTTATGTGACCTCCGGAATGATGGATTTCCTTCACAGCGACGCCGAAATCGCCTCCGTAATCGCGCACGAGTTCGTTCACTCTGACCGAAGACACGCGATGATACAGGCGGCTCGCTCGCAGCGGCTTTCCATTCTGACACTCGGCGCCATAGTCCTTTCCGGAGGAAGCGCCGCTCCGATCGTTCTTGCCAACCTTCTGCAGACCGCGATCACGAATTCATACAGTATTGACCTTGAACGGGAAGCGGATCGTGTCGGGTTGAACGTCCTCGTGTCGGCGGGATACCCTCCGGCGGCAATGGTGACGGTCATGGAAGGACTCGCTGAGGAGCAGCTCAAACACCCGTATGTCGATCTGGGCGTCATGATGGATCACCCCGAGGTGAAAGAGCGGATCGCCTATCTCACGAAAATCATCCGAGAGAAGGGGCTTCCGCTCGAAAGAAAGAGAGCTTTGAACTTCCTGATTGTTACGGTGCAAAGTGAAAAAGGGAAGAGAGCTCTTTTCGTCGATGGAGTGGAAATCGTGCGCGCACCTGATGAAGAGCGGACGGCGGCGGTTTTTGCGGATATGAAGACGGCCCTGGATCGATCCTTTCAACTGGAGCTTTCTCCCTCTGAAATTCAGGTCGTCGCGTTTTCAGAAACACGGGCCGGCCCAACGAGCTCCCTTCAGCAGTCGAAGCGACGGAACGCTTCCGCTAACACAGAAATCCCGAAGCGCAGGGGGCTTCGCGTCGGGAACGTTGTCGTTTTTGAAGAGTCTCTTCCCGGAGCCGAACCCTCCCTTGAAGTGATGCGCTCGCGCCTGCTCGATACGCTCCTCAGGGCGCAAACAAGACACCCCATAGCGCGTTATCTGAACTAGGCGCGGCCTGTCGCGGTCGCAGCGTGCTAAAATAGACCCGACCGAAGCGCCATGTGTTGGGAGGGCCTGTTTTGGAAACATCCCTGTATCGTCGATATCGCCCGCAATTGTTCTCGCAGGTGCGTGGCCAGGAAACAGCGATGTATGTCCTGTCCGGTGCATTGTCCCGTGACGCTGTTTCCCATGCGTATTTGTTCTCCGGCCCGAGAGGGTGCGGAAAGACCACGATCGCGCGTTTGCTTGCAAAAACGCTCAACTGCGAGAGAAGAGGCGACGGGATCGAACCTTGCGGCGCCTGCTCCAGTTGCGTAAGCATTACCGAAGGAAGCAATCTCGACGTCATTGAAATCGACGGCGCGTCCAACAACGGTGTGGACGAGGTTCGGGAACTGCGTTCCCACGTGTCGCTTTCACCTTTCGGATCCCGCTACAAGGTGTATATCATCGACGAAGTCCACATGCTCTCTCTCCCCGCATTCAACGCGCTTCTGAAAACGCTCGAAGAACCGCCGGAGTGCGTCGTGTTTATTCTTGCCACCACGGAACCGCAGAAGGTTCCGGTAACAATTCGCTCCCGGTGCCATCACATTCCGTTTCATCGAATATCTGTTTCCGACATCGTCGCACAGCTCAGGAGCATTTGCGAAGCCGAAGGCTCGACGGCAGCCCCGGAAGCTCTCTGGGAAATCGCGAGGCTTTCCGACGGAGCCTTGCGTGATGCGCTTTCCATCCTCGAACAGGCGATGCTCCTTTCCGGAACGGACGTCTCACTTGACGCCGTCGAACGGCTTATGGGCGGAGGAAGCCGCCGGGAACTTGAGCGGATTGTCACGGAAATGGGTGAAAATCGCGGGAAGATTTTTACGTCCGTTGAGGAGATGTTTCGACGGGGAGCGTCGCCAATGCTCGTCTTCGAGACTTTTTTTCTGATTTTCCGGGATATCTGGAGTTTTCACACATGGGGAAAAGAAGTCTTCGATTCGCTGGAATGTTCCGAAGAGGAACGATCCTGTATTGAAGCCGCGGCGGGCAAAATTCCGTCGAAACATGCCAGAATCCTTATGGAATACTGTGTCAGACTTATCTCGTCCGCTAAAAGCGGATTGCGCGCGGATGTCATTGGAGGTCTCTTCTGCGCCCGAGTGGAAGAAATTTTCGCCGAAACGAAAGAAGAACCTCGAGTCCATGAAACGAATCTTCGTTTCCATCCGGATATTTCCGGAAAATCGCAGCCTCTCTTCGAGAAACAGCCGTCAGTTTCCGCCGCCCCCGTAGCGACGCCTCCGGAAGACGTGTCGACTCGTACGGAGACGTTGACGCGAACGGGATGGAGCGGTGTCCTGGATGTCCTGCGCGATGAAGAGTTCAGCCTCTATTGTTCTTTGCTGGCTGCTTCGGTCGATGAAGCCTACGGGGAGATCAGCATCCACATACCCGAGGACCGGAGAGCCTCTTTTGGAATCTGCACCGGGGAGCGGAATTTGTACGCTCTCGGCAAGGTGCTCGGGCGATTCGATCAATTCCGCGATCGCTCTTTTTCCGTATCCTGCGGAAACGAAACCGTCGCCTCACGTGCGTCTCTGATCGGCGAACGTGAGAATGAACAGCCCCCAACCGAATCGGAAGCGCCGACCGATTCGCCTTCGGCGGAAAACCCTTTTGCATCGTTTGCCCGTGCTTCGCAGGACAAAGACCCCGAAGGAAAGACGCGGAGCGACGACGTGAAGGTCGATCAGGACTCGCCGCTTTTTGAAGGTCTTGTCTCCGAGGCTTTGCGCTGGGGCGGCGGCGAGGTTGTGCTCATCAACAGAACGGAACAAGAGGATATCGAACAGGATGGACTAATAGAAGAATGACGCGCTCTTTTGTGCATCTGCATACACATACCGAATATAGCCTTCTCGACGGAGCCGTCCGCTGCGAAGAGGCGGCCCGCACGGCTGCGGCGATGGGAATGCCCGCCGTTGCGATGACGGATCATGGAGTTCTGTACGGCGCCGTTGAATTCTATGAGTGTTGCCTCAAGGCAGGAGTCAAGCCGATTATTGGATGTGAAGTCTACGTCGAACCGGACGGACATCGTTCCCGGGAGAAGAAAGGGAAAAATCATCACTTAATATTATTGGCCGAAAATCAGGAGGGCTACAATAACCTGATCCGGCTTGTCTCCATCGCAAACACCGACGGCTTTTATTATAAGCCCAGAATCGATCACGAGCTGCTGTCGCGTTACGGAAAGGGTCTGATCGCATCCTCTGCGTGCCTTGCAGGCGAAATACCGTCGCTGATTCTCGACGGGCGGGACGAAGATGCGTTCAATCGCGCGGCCTTTTATCGCGATCTTTTGGGTGAGGGGAACTTTTTCCTTGAAATCATGCATAACGGAATTCCGGAACAGGCAGTCGTGAACAAAAAAATCGTTGAAATGGCCAGGAAGGGCCGTTTCCCTCTCGTGGCGACCAACGACGTTCACTATCTGACACCCGAAGATTACGACTGGCACGAAATTCTGCTCTGCGTGCAAACCAAGAATACGATCGACGCGACGAACAGGATGACGTTTTCGACGAACGATTTTTATTTTCGATCTCCGGAAGAAATGGATGCTCTTTTCGGAAACGAGATTCCTGAAGCCCTCGACAACACCGTTCTCATCGCTGAGCGCTGTTCCGTGACTCTGCCGCTTGGGGGGCGCGAGTACAAACTGCCGACATTCGCTCTGCCTGACGGCGAAACCCTTGATACGAAACTTGAAAAGGATGCGAAGCGAGGTCTGATCGCTCGTTTTGAAGGCAGCGAGATTCCTCCCGGCTATGCCGAACGACTCGCGTACGAGCTGACGGTCATCAGTTCGATGGGGTTTGCCGGATATTTTCTGATCGTGTCCGGGATCATACAGGACGCAAAGGATCGCGGAATTCCCATCGGCCCGGGAAGAGGTTCTGCGGCAGGATCGCTGGTTGCGTACAGTCTCCGGATTACGGAGCTCGACCCGATCAGGTACGATCTTCTCTTTGAACGATTCCTCAATCCGGAACGAATCAGCATGCCCGATATCGATACCGACGTTTCGGACAGGGGACGCGACGAACTTTTGAAGTCCATTGTCCAGAAGTACGGCAAGGATCATGTTTCCCAGATTATTACGTTCGGCCGTATGAAAAGCAAGAATGCGATTCTCGATGTCGGCCGCGCACTGGGCATCCCGCTCGCGGATGTTCGAAAGGTCTCGAATGCCATTCCTCCGACCGCGGAGAGCATTCAGGAGTCTGTTTCCGCTTCGAAGGAGCTTCAGGAAATGCGGAAATCCGACTCCCGGATCGCGCGTCTTCTCGACAGCGCGTCGCATATCGAGGGACTTGCCCGACATTGCTCGCAGCATGCCGCCGGCGTCGTAATCACTCCCGTTCCGTTGACGGATCTCGTTCCGATCCAGAGAATCCGGGAGAGCGAAGATCAAGTCGTCACGCAGTATTCCATGGAACCGGTCGAAAAACTCGGGCTGGTCAAGATGGATTTTCTTGGACTAAAGACCCTTTCCGTCCTTGAAGAAGCGCTCGAGAACATTCGCGGAAACGAGAAGGCGTGTCCGGGGCTGGAGCATATCCCGCTCGACGATCAAAAGACGTACGCGATGCTTCAGGACGGGGATACGCTCGGCGTGTTCCAGCTCGAATCCTCGGGCATGCGAAGGCTTCTCCGAAAATTGCGTCCGGACTGCTTCGAGGATCTTGTGGCCGTACTCGCCCTCTATCGTCCAGGTCCGCTCGGAAGCGGCATGGTGGACCAGTATGTCGAACGAAAACACGGACGGTCGCGCGTGGAGTATCTTCACCCGTCTCTCGAACCGGTTCTTCGCGAAACATATGGCGTCGTCCTCTATCAGGAGCAGGTCATGCAGTGTGCTGCGACAATGGCAGGGTATTCGCTCGGTGAAGCGGATCTTCTGCGCCGCGCGATGGGAAAGAAAAAGGTCGAAGTCATGGAGCAGCAACGGGCGAAATTCGTTTCGGGTGCTGTGGAACGAGGCGTCGAAAAGAAGAAAGCCGAAGAAATTTTTGATATCATCCAGGAATTTGCGGGCTACGGCTTCAACAAATCGCACAGCGCCGCGTATGCGCTGATCAGCTATCATACGGCGTTTCTCAAGGCGAATTTCCCGTCCGAATTCATGGCGGCCTACCTCTCGAGCCAGATAGCTTCGAAAAAGGAAGTCAAGGCAGAGTACGTCCGCGAGGTTCGCGAATCAGGCATTCCTGTCCTGCCGCCCGACATCAACTCGTCGCTGTCCCGTTTCACGGCAGTCGGCGATATTGTCCGCTTCGGACTCGGAGGCGTCGACAAGGTCGGCGCGGGCGCTGTGGAGTCGATTATCGAATCGCGCCGGAACAAGGGGCCCTTCACATCGTTGTGGGACTTTATTTCCAGGGTCGATCTTCGCGTCGTCAACAAAGCCGTAATAGAAAATCTGATCCGGGCGGGAGCGTTCGAATCGATCCACGAGAACAGGCGCTCCCTGATCGATGCGCTTCCCGATTTCATTTCGATGGCGCAACGATGTGTCGAGGATGTGAACCAGTGTTCGCTCTTCGGGGGGAACGCAGACGATTCGCCTTCGCCGGAGCCGGATCTCCCCGATGCGGAAGAGTGCTCTCAGCGTGAGCGGCTCGAAATGGAAAAGGACGTTATGGGACTGTATATTTCGGGACACCCCTTCGAGCACGTGGCGCCGAGGATCGCACGATTCGCGACGTGCCGCATCGGCGAGGTGGGGCGATGGAGCGGACGGAAAACGATGCCGTGTGTTGGGGGCATCGTCATCGGCATGAAGGAGCGCCTCACCAAAAGCGGGGACCCTATGGGGATACTTGAACTGGAAGATGACGCGAACAAGATCGAGGCCGTCTGTTTCCCGAAGATCTGGCCGGGCGTGAAGAGCGCGGTGCACGAGGGCGATGTGTGCCTTGTGCGAGGCTCTCTAGACGAGCGGGGAAACGGGAGCATCATCGTGAAGGATATTTCTTCGCTCGACGAGAAAGAGCAGAACGCGACGCCGATGGCGAAGATTTCGATCGATGCGAACCAGCTTGCAGCGGTTTCGATGAAACAGCTGTACCGGATTTTGCGAAGCCATCCCGGAAAATCTCCGATCATGATGGAATTCACGCGGCCCGAAGAGACCGTGCGGCTGTTTCAGCAGGATATTTGCGTCAGTCCGGATTCGGAACTGCGTCATTCTCTTGCTTCCTTGCTTTCTGAAGCCGCCTTTGAGATCCATGTATGAATGAAAAGAAAGAGAGTTGAATCGTCGTGAATAAAGTCAAAATCGTTTGTACGGTCGGACCGGCCTGTTCTACATTCGATATCCTGAAGGACATGGCCGACGCCGGGATGAGCGTCGCCCGTTTCAACTTCAGTCACGGCCGACATGAGGAACATCTGCTCCGGCTGAAACTCGTCCGGGATGTCGAACGGACTATTGCGAGACCTATCGCGACGCTTCTTGATACGAAAGGGCCGGAGATTCGGACCGGGGAACTTGAGAACGCTCCTGTGCGGCTCGAACAGGGGAGAACGATAATCCTGACAACCCGTTCGATCGTCGGGAGCGCTTCGGAGGTGTTCGTATCCTACAACCTTTTCCCGCATGAACTCAAACCGGGGCAGGATGTTTTCATAGACGACGGAACGATACAACTCAGAGTTGAAAAAATTCTGGGCGAGGATGTTCACTGTTCGATAATAGTTGGCGGAATGCTCGGCAATCGCAAAGGCGTCAATATTCCCGGGGCCGATATTTCACTTCCCGCGCTGTCGGAGAAAGACATCGAGGATATCAGCTGGGGAATCCGGAATGATCTGGATTACCTTGCCGTCTCTTTCGTCAAGAACCGGGAGGACATCGTCAATGTGCGTCGTGTTCTCGAAGAACGCGGCGGAGCGATGAAGATCATCGCGAAAATCGAGACAAGACAGGCCGTTGAGCAAATAGAGGATATCGTCGAGGTCGTCGACGGAATGATGATCGCACGCGGAGATCTTGGAGTAGAGATACCTACGGAACAGGTGCCGCTTGTCCAGAAGCGGATTGTCGACCTGTGCCGCGCAAAAGGGAAAGCAGTCATCGTCGCCACGCAAATGCTTGATTCGATGATTCGAAACCCCCGTCCCACGAGGGCAGAGGCCAGCGATGTCGCAAACGCGGTTCTTGACGGGACAGACGCCGTTATGCTTTCCGGAGAGACTGCCGGCGGAGAGTATCCCGTACAATCCGTCGAAACCATGAGGCGGATTGTCGAACGTGCGGAAACCGAGTTTGAAAAATGGCAACGCCCTCTTCACAGTATTGCAAAAGTTTCGGGGATCCCGGACGCGGTGAGCGGGGCCGCCGTTTCCGTCGCCCGCGACATGAAAGCCTCGACGATCATTTCCATGACGAGCAGCGGAGGGACGGCCAAGATGGTGAGCCGGCACAGGCCTCCTTGCGAAATCATCGGGTTGACGCCTTCTCTGCGCACATGGAGAGAGCTTGCCCTCTACTGGGCAGTTGTCCCGATCCGGTGCGGACAGATTTTCGACGAATGCGACGCCGTCGGAGAGGCGATAAAAACGGTCCTTGCCGAAGGAGCGATCAACGAGGGAGAGCTGGTAGTCGTGACTGCGGGAATGCCTCTCGGAACCCCAGGGTCGACGAATATGCTCCAGGTGCACACCGTGGGCAAGATCCTTGCGCGGGGGCTCTCCCTGCTGAAAAAGGAAGCCTCCGGTCGTGTGGTGGTTGCGAGAAACGGCCGGGACGCGGAGGAAAAGATGCATCCGGGCGCCGTCCTCGTCGCGCATTCCACAGATATTGAATACATAGGAGCCATGCAGAAGGCGGCGGCCATCATAACCGAAACCGGCGGATTGACCTCCCATGCTGCCGTCGTATCGCTGGAGCTTGGTATTCCCTGCATCGTAAGCGTAGATCGCGCAATGTCGATCCTGCGGGACGGAATGATCGTTACGGCGGACGGGACGCGAGGGCTCATTTATCAGGGAAGCGTCCGCCTCGGATCTGGGGAATGACGTCTTTCTTCCCAGAGTCCTGGCGCAAAATTCCTATCCCTTCGTGGAGCGACTTGTCGAGCGACGCGCCGAGAGTTAGTGCGGTGCTCGTTCCGTTCTTCCGTTTTCCCGAAGGCAGGCACCGCGTTCTCTTTCTTCGCCGTTCCCCGCAGATGACCCATCATGCCGGCGAAATCTGTTTCCCGGGGGGGGAGCGGGAAGCCGGCGACGACACCCCCTGGAACACGGCGGTACGCGAAGCGTACGAGGAAATTCTGCTCGATCCCAATAGCGTGGCGCCCGTATCTCTCTTGCCGGTGGTTCATGCCGCAGTGAGCGGTTTCGACGTATATCCCGTTCTCGGGATCATCGATTGCGGAGCGACGACAACGAATCTGCGCCCCAATGAAGCTGAGATCGTTTCGTATTGTCTTGCCGATACGGAAATTTTCGAGCGCGCCCCCTCAATCCGGACGTACGAATACCAGGGACGTACGGCGCATTCTCCCGAGTACGTGCTTGAAGACGGCAGCGTCGTGTGGGGCGTCACGGGAAAGATCATAGCCAATGTTTTTGAGGCGCTGAAACAGGAAAGAACACGGCGATGACGCTCCTTGGCGCGCACATTTCTGTCGCCGGAGGGTTGGAAAAGGCATTCGATCGCGGAGAATCGCTTGGATGCGCGGCGATCCAGATCTTCACGAAAAACCAGTTGCAATGGAGAGGCGCGCCGCTTCCCGCAGGAGTCTGTGAAAGATTCCTTCGGAGATGGAGCGAAAGTCCCATTCAGAAAGTCGTGGCGCACGCATCGTATCTCATCAATCTCGCGGCGCCAGGAACGCTTGGGGAGAAAAGTTCTCTTTCCCTTCAGGACGAAATCGAGCGATGCGATTCCCTCGGAATCACGGAGGTTGTCCTGCACCCCGGTTCCGCAAAGGAGAACCCCGTCGAGGAAGCGCTACGGCTTGTCTCGGGGCGTCTTCGCTCCGTGCTGGCGCGGACGGAAGGGAAGAGAGTCCGGATTCTTCTTGAAACAATGGCGGGACAGGGAGCCTTTCTGGGTGCGAAGCTCGAGGAACTTGCGACGCTTGTCGAAGCGACCGATTGGGACGACCGGATCGGAATCTGTCTCGATACGTGTCATCTCTTCGCGGCCGGGTATGATTTCCGATCGCCTGAATCGTACGAGCGACTCTTACTCACGACGGACAAACTGGTCGGCCTCGAACGGGTCGGCTGTATTCATCTCAATGACAGCGTTCATGTGCGCGGCCGTCGGTTGGATCGCCACAGCCATCTCGGAGATGGCGAAATCGGGCTTCCACCCTTCGGATTTTTCGTTACCGACGAGCGTTTTTCGTATGTTCCGTGTATTCTGGAGACACCTCTTGAAGGAATCGGCCACGGAGGCGATCTTGCCCTTCTCAGAAAACTTCAGGGAGGAGACGAATGAACGAAAATGGGTTTCCCCGTTTGGTCGTGTTCCGATCTCGCATTCTCGAAAACACCAGACGCGTCGTCGACCTGTGCCGGAGATCCGGAGTAACCGTAACCGGAGTGACAAAGGGAGTATGCGCCCATCCTTGCGTGGTGAACGCCATGCTGGAGGGGGGCTGTTCCTGGTTGGCGGACAGCAGGATCGAAAACGTAATGCATCTCAAAAAGTGTTTCCCCTCCGCCCGGGTGCTGCTGTTGCGCATACCGATGCCCGGTGAGATCCGGAAAGTGGTGACGTTTGCGGACTGTTGCACCGTATCCATGACGGAAACACTTCTGCTGATCCAAAGAGAGTGCGAACGATCAAAAAAAGAATACTCCGTGCTCCTCATGTTCGATCTTGGAGATCTGCGTGAAGGGTTCTGGCCGGACGAAATCGACGTCATCGCCGCGACGCTCCTTTCTTGTCCCCGTGTCCGAGTTGCAGGTGTTGGCGTGAATTTCGGCTGTTTTGGCGGAACGGTTCCTTCGGCGCCCGCCCTCGAAACGCTCGTTGGTATCCGTGACAGTCTTGAAGCGCTTCTTGACGTTCCGATCCCGATGGTATCGGGGGGAGCCACCTCATCGCTTTCTCTCCTTGAAAAGGGGCTTCTGCCGAAGGAAATCAACAACCTGAGGATTGGCGAAGGAATTCTTCTCGGGCACGACGTTACGCGAATGCAGAACATCCCATATCTTTATCGGACCACAATGGAGCTGGAAGCCGAAATCGTCGAAATACGCAGGAAGCCTTCCGTTCCGATCGGCGAAATTGCATACGACGCTTTTGGCCACACCCCAGTTCTAACAGATCGCGGAGTTCGTCTGCGGGCGATCGCCGCAATTGGAAAACAAGATGTCGATATAGACGGTTTGACGCCATCAGACAAAGGCGTGATCATCCTCGGAGCGTCGAGCGATCATCTCGTTCTCGATGTCGATGATATGGTTGTCCCTCCCGGAATAGGCGCAACGCTTCGTTTTTCACTGAATTATTCCGCTATGCTCGATCTGGCCACGTCTCCGTATGTGCCGATGGAAATTTTGTGACGAGGGGGGACGTCATGTTCGCTATTTTCCGGTGGCATGATTTTCTTGATATAGCGATCGTTTCCTTTATCATTTACCGGTTGCTTCTGCTGCTTGTCGGGACGCGCGCGATGCAACTCGTCAAGGGGCTTATCATTATCGCCTTTCTGACGGTCGGCTCCAGAATTATGGATATGCGAACGCTCTCCTGGTTTATGGGTGAAGCTCTTGGAGTTTTGCTGATCGCCATTCCGATCGTTTTTCAGCCGGAATTGCGGAAGATGCTCGAAGAACTCGGTCGCGGCAATATCTGGCGTCGAGGGAGATCACAGATCCGAGCCGAGTTCTTGAGTCAGGAAATTCTCCGCGCTCTTGTTTCTATGAAGACGCAGAATATCGGAGCCCTCGTCGTACTCCAGCGCAATACCGGACTGAAGGATTTCTGGCGGACCGCAGTTGTTCTGAACTCGGAGATTACACAGGAGATTCTCTCAACGATCTTCTATCCGGGGACTCCCCTTCACGACGGCGCCGTCATCATTGACAGGGATATGCTTGTCGCCGCGGCGTGTTATCTTCCCCTGACGGACAATACCGATATCGCCCGGTGGATGGGAACGCGTCATCGGGCCGCTCTCGGCGTGACGGAAGTCTCCGATGCCATGGCGCTGGTTGTCTCCGAAGAACGGGGAGAGATCGCTCTCACGATCAACGGGCATTTGTCACGCAATCTCAAGGATGCGCAGATCCACAAGTTATTGCTGCACTATTTCGGGGCGGAAGAACCCATGAAGACTTCTTTCTGGAAACGCATTTCCGACAGTGTGAATGCGTTCTGGACGAAGGAATAGGAGGATATTGTGGGAGAAAGAATGAAAAAAATCGACGATCTTTTAACGTCTCCCATGTTCCTGCGGATTATCTCTCTCCTTATCGCGCTTTTCCTGTGGTTCCACGTGGGCGCCGATGACGCCCCCGAATCTGTAAAAACCTTGCGATGCAAGGTGGAATACCTCAATCTTCCTCCTCAGACGGTATTGAAAGCCGAAATCGATGAGGTGGACGTTCATGTCGCCGGTTCCAGAACTGTGATTGCAACACTAGGATCCGGAGCCGTTACATGCGAGGTAGACACGCGGGGGCTATCCGTGGGAAAATACCAGCTTGCCGTGCGTGCAATCCTCCCGAAGGACGTGAAGCTGGTCGACATCTCTCCTTCGCAGGTCGCCTTCGAAATGATCCGTTTTGTCGACCGGCTCGTTCCGGTTGAAATAGACGTTCACAACGGCCTCCCGTCTGGAGTGTATCTCGAATCGGTGGAGATCGTTCCGAAGGACGTCACAATTCGTGGCGTCGAGAAAGACCTTGCCAAGGTCGGAGCCGCGAAGGTTCGCCCGACCCTGGAACAACTTCAGGGCGGCGGCGAATTGCTGCTCCCAGTGGAAATAGAGAAGTCCGAAGAATTTGAAAAAGACGTTACAATTGAACCAAAAAAAATTAAATTGAGGGGAGTGCTCGTGAAGGGCATTCCTCAAAAGGCATTTCCGATTCATGCCAATATTACGGGAAAGCCGGTTGACGACTTTGAAATTCGCTCAACAACAGTTGAGCCGACAGAAGCGACGGTTCAGGGGCCGTATGCGAAGCTGGACGGCTTGAAGACCGTCGAGACCGAACTGATAGATATCAAGGGGATTGCCGGAGATCAGGAATACCGGGTCGGCCTTGCCGCGCCGGCTGACGAGGCGCTTCGTATTGTCGCTCCCGAAATGGTGCGTGTATCCGTTTCGCTGAAGCAGAGAACGACATCCCGCGCCTTCTCGAACGTTGCTGTCGGAATCGAAGGAAAGAGCGTCTATCCGGCATGGTCCGTCGATCCTTCGCTTGTCAACGTCGTCGTCGAAGGAACTCCTTCGGACCTGGCTGCACTCGACAGCGCCGATGCTCCTTTCCGCGCCGTCGTCAACGTAACGAATGTGATTTCGAGGAAACTTCTCGTTCCGGTTCTGATTCGCAATATCGCTTCGAAAAAAGTCCGGATTCTCCGGGTGGAACCCCGAAACGTGACCGTAACGGCAATTGTCGATTGACGTATCCGCAGGAAGGTGAGGCACATAATGGAATGTGAAAAGAAGATCCGCTGCCTGTTCGGAACCGACGGTGTAAGGGACGTTGCGAACAAGGGGCTGATGACGCCGGAACTGGCGCTTCGTCTCGGGCGTTCCTACGTGCTTTTCCTGACGGAACGAGGTATCCCGAGACCGCGCGTCGTTGTCGGAAGGGACACCAGAAGATCCGGAGTTATGATCGAGGCGGCGGTTATCGCCGGAATGATGTCCGCCGGAGCGCACGTTCTGACGGCAGGCGTCATACCCACGCCCGGAGTGAGCTTCCTTGTGCGGCATCACAGTGCGAACGGCGGTTGCATCATCAGCGCGTCACACAATCCCGCAGAATACAACGGGATTAAGTTTCTCGACGGAGACGGGTGCAAGCTCGCGGATGACTCCGAAGCGTCAATCGAAGAATATCTCGGGGATAATCTTATTGATGATTGGCGACCGACCGGAGCTTCGATCGGCGTTTCGGAAGACGTTTCCTCCGGAGGAACGGACTATGCGCGGTGGATCATGACGCTTCTCCACGACAGGGACCTTCCGGGGAAGGCCGTTGTGGTCGATTGCGCGAACGGCGCCGCCGCATCGGTTTTCTCGAAACTTTCATCGAGCCTGCCCGGCTGGAATCTTATCGGAATGAAGCCGGACGGGCTGAATATCAACGATGGCTTTGGCGTCATGCATATGGCGACGCTCTCCGGGGAGGTTGTAGCGAAAAACGCTTATTTCGGAATAGCCTACGACGGCGACGCGGATCGCGTCCTCTGTGTTGACGGAAAGGGACGAATGATCGACGGGGACATCATGCTATGGGTTCTCGCGCGTTGGATGTCCCGGTGCGGAAAGCTCGGAAGCGGAGTCGTCGCCACGGTAATGAGCAATATGGCGCTTGAGGAGCACCTTTCGGCGAAGGGGATCCGGGTTTTTCGTTGTCCGGTCGGGGACAGATACGTCATGGAGACGATGAAACAAAAGGCGGCTTTTCTGGGCGGGGAGCAGTCAGGACACATCATCCTGTCGGAATATGTCAAAACGGGAGATGGTCTGTGTACGGGCTTTCTTTTCCTACGCGCCTGCATGGAACTCGGAGAGGATATTTCGACACTGACGGATCGTTTCGGGCGGTACCCCCAGTTGTTGCGAAATGTGGACATATCGGGAGGTTTGAAAATCGGCGCCGAGGAACTCCGCGATCTTTCGGAAACAGCGTCGGAGATGCTTGGAGAAGAGGGACGCGTTCTCATTCGTCCTTCCGGAACGGAACCTTTGCTCAGAGTTCTTGTCGAAGCGAAGGATCCCGTGCGTATGCAGGAAGTTTCCGATGCCATCCTTGAACGAATTCGTTCCACGAACTTGAGATCGGCGACTGCTGCCCGACAGGGAGGATTTTAGGCTGTGAACGCACATACCGTCGATATGAAAGCGCCCGTTACGAAATGTCTGTTTCCTGCGGCCGGACTTGGAACCCGTTTTCTTCCCGCAACAAAAGAGACCCCAAAGGAAATGCTTCCCCTGGTCGATCGGCCGATCATCGCGTACGGCGTTGACGAGGCCGTGGCGTCGGGGTGTACGGATATCATCATCGTAACCGGGCGGACGAAACGCTCGATGGAAGATTACTTTGACCGGTCTTGGGAGCTGGAAGCGATGCTCCGTCAGCGTGGGAAGGGAGATCTTCTGGCGATCGTCCGCAACGTATCCGAAGGAAAGAAGATCGTCTTTGCGCGTCAACCGGAACCCCTGGGACTGGGGCACGCGGTGAATTGCGGAGAACCGTTCTGTCGGAACGACTTCTTCGGCGTTATTCTGCCCGATGATGTCATGATCGGCGAACCGCCCGTCCTGTCGCAGCTCATTGCGGTGCACGACAGGCTTGGCGGTAGCGTCATCGCTCTCGAGGAGGTCTCGCGAGAGGACACGTCAAGATACGGAATCGTTGCGGCGGAACCTGTGGATGACGGTGTCTACCGGATTCTCGACCTTGTCGAAAAGCCGGGCCCGCAGAACGCCCCGAGCCGACTTGCGATCATGGGACGATATATCCTTTCGCCTTCAATTTTCCCTATGATCGAGCGGGTTCATCCCGGAGCGGGCGGCGAAATTCAATTGACGGACGCCATTCGTTTGCTTGCGGAAGAGGAACCCGTCTGGGGAGTCGTCTATTCGGGAACAAGACTTGATTGCGGGACGCAATCCGGATGGCTCTTTGCGAATGTACGGATGGCGATGAAGGATCCTGTGTTGCGAAAGGTGATCGAAAACGCGATTTCCTGAGAGGGGGTGATGTGCGGAAAAAACGCTGCGTTCAGGGGAAGCGCCAGGACTGGGTTTTTCCCAGTTGACGAGGACGAGGGAGAATCGAATATTCGGCGGATGCCCTC
>CAZVUT010000024.1:20028-24777 GCA_964630155.1 uncultured Synergistaceae bacterium | reverse complement strand
GACGGAAAGCTGAACCTGAAGGACGGATACGCCGTCATCAACAAAGGCGAACTGTGGCTTTGCGGCGTGTATATTTCCCCTTACGAGAAGGGGAGCTATTACAATCACGAACCGGAACGCGACCGAAAGCTCCTCGCTTCAAAGCGGGAGATTCTCCGCCTTCAGAGCAAGGTTCGCGAAAAAGGTCTTACGATCGTTCCTCTTTCCGTCTATATCAAGGAAAACAAGTGGGCCAAGATTGAGATGGCTTTGGCGAAAGGAAAGACGTTGTACGACAAACGTGATGACATCGCAGAACGGGACGTCAAGAGGGAAATGGAACGGACCGTTCGGCGAAAAGACAGGGAAGAATAGGGGGGCGACTGGCTTCGACGGCAAGTCGGATGGTCTGGAAGGGCGGGTCGAGGACCCCGCAACCTCGATAAACGGCGGGAACCCAACAAACGTCAACAACGATTACGCTCTGGCCGCCTAGCGCGGTCACGTTGCCGCCGGGCCTTCCATCGGCTCGGTGAGCGGCGTCACAAAAGATGGATGCTTCGTCGGAAGTGTCTCCGGTTCGACGGAAAAGACTCAGGGGGCTTGGAATGACGGATCCTGTTTCCGGGAGCCCGAATTCGACATTAAATCGGAAACTACGCCCGTAGAACTTCCATGATCGGCCCTTGTCGGACCGGGGTTCAATTCCCCGCGCCTCCACCAACAGCCAAATCGCCGCTGCCCGGAGAAACACGAAACCCCGGGCGGCGGCGATCTTTTTGGTGTTTTGACACCCCGCAGGACTCGAGTTATGTCGTGTCCTCCACTACGGTTTGATACTGGGCAGTCCGAACCTGTCGGCGAATTCATCCAGCCGGATCCATGTGGCGGGGTCGAGGTAGACGCCTTCTTCCATCGATTTCTTTCGCCGTTCGTACTCTTTTTCTCCGTGAATATAGATCCGGTCCTTGCCCTGGGCCTTTGGGCTTGTGCGGACTCTTTCGAGGATGGAGGCGATATGGTTCCGGATCTTTTCCTCGTCCCCGAAGAGGTCGAGGCGCGTGGCCTGGAAGTAGTGGCAGATTCCGCACCGGTCGGTGTAGGTGTCGTAGGTTGGGGCGCCCAGGGAGAGCCCTGCGGTAAGAAGCTCCACAAGAAGACCGAGGCCATACCCCTTGTGCCCTCCGAGCGTTTCCCCGGCGCCGCCAAGATAGAGCTGGCCGCCGAAAGGGCTCTTGTCGAAACGGTTGATTTCGGCGACGCTCACAGCATCTGTGGTATCGGCGCCGTTTTCGTCGACGGCCCATCCGACAGGCATCGAGCCGCTTCGTCGTGCTGCGACTTCGATCTTGCCCAACGCAACCGTCGTTGTGGCCATGTCCACCATAAAGTGCGGCTTTCGCCCCGTCGGAATGGCGACGCAGATCGGGTTCGTCCCGAGAAGCCTCTCCTTCCCGAAGAGGGGAATGCCCGCCCTGAGGGTGTTGGTCATGGCGACTCCCATCAATCCTGCATCCGCCGCCAACTCCGCCCAGTATCCCGCCATTCCGAAGTGACAGGAGTCCTGCACCACGGTCATGCACGTTCCGCTGTTTTTGGCTTTTTCAATCGTTCGCTCCATGGCAAGCTTTGACGATGCGAAGCCGGGAGCCTTGTTTCCCCGAATAACCAGCGATATTGGAGTCTCGTGGAGAATCGCGGGAAGAGCCTTCGGATCGTCCTGTCCCTCGCTCACCTCTTCAAAGTACATCTTGATCCGCGCCACGCCGTGCGATGCATGTCCCCTTGCGTCCGCCTCAACAAGGACACGGGCGGATATCTCCGCCGTCTCTCCGGGAAAGCCCAGCCCTTTCTCCAACATTTCGACCATATACGCTCTGAGTTTTTCAAAACCGATGTGTGTCCGTTCCATTTTTCCCCGCCTCCTGTCGGCTTGTATTCCTGAAATCACGTCATTCAATCGGGAGTATCCCAGAATCGAACGAACAGAGTCAATAACAATCGTGAGTTGAATTTTCCGCGCGCTGCCCCGCACAGGAGTCCGGGAGGCGAATCCAAAGTCATTCATCGGGATTTCCCGGTCCGGTCGCAACGGAGTTGTCGTCAATCCGCCGCACGGACCGGCTGACGGGTTCATCGCATGAGTCGGCGTCGTGTACAATAATCGCAAAAGAGAAGCCTCGTATTTTGCAGGCTTTGTGAAGCGGCTTCGTCCTGCCGAAAGCCGGACCGTGCGGGGAATACGGGTTTCAAACCAGGACGATTTGCTATATCATCAATTTCGACCGAAGGGACGAAAACCGCTTTCAGGAGCTTCGCCCGACGAGAGTCGGTCAATAAGAGGGGATAAAGAAATGATGATATACGATCATCGGAAAAAAAGAAAAAGAGGTTTGTTTTTTCTGATCGCCCTCGTCATTCTGATCGTTCCGGGCGCAATCTGGATCATGCGACCATCCCCGAACCCGAACGAAACGAATCGGCGGAAGCTCGAGTCTTTGAATGCGCTTTCCTCGGATGCGATTCCTCTCGCTGTTCCGGGTGGGAATGGATCGGGCGAAACGGCCCTTTCCGGACGACCTGACGTTTCTTCGGCGATTGTCAGAAAAATTGGCGTCAGTACGGGGTCCAATGTGAACGTCCGGGAGGACCACAGCGTCAGTGGGGCTGTCGTGGCGAAGCTTTCACAGGGACAAAAGGTCGAAATAGTTGACGTTTGGACTCCGGAGACTGCATCGGAAGCCGTGGCTCTTGTGGATTTCGATGCGCAGGTTCGCGGCAGGGCTGTGAAAATTCTGAAAGGAAGAGGCGTCGTCGTTATCAGCAGGGACGAGGACGGATCGCACTATATGATCCGTCTTCCTCAGGACGTCTCGAAAGCGGCCTTTACGGTTCCTGCGGGCAAGGTGAGCAAACCGCTTGACTGGCAATGGTACAGGATAAGGGATGACAAGAAGAATGTTGGATGGGTTTTCGGGAAGTATATCAAGCCGCTCGGCGAAACGAAAGATAGAGACGCAACGCTCACATTGCTCGTTCGCGAGGCGCTCGGCACCTTCGGGGGCTCCAGGGAGGCCGTCGAAGCTGCGCTTGGAACGCCGCGGCGAGTCGGAATTGAAAAGGGGAATTCGAATATCGTCCTTCGATACGAAGGCGTACTGGTTACGTTGAACGGGAATAAGAGCGACTCGAAGGTCATTGCGCTGGAAGCGTCGTCGCCTGAGAAAGGCCTCAAGGGAGGAATGGCCCCCGGAATGAGCAGGGAATCCCTGCGAAAGCTTTTGGGGAAGCCGAACAAGACCGAGAAGAATAGCGAATCGTTTCTCAGTGGACATGGTGAAGGAATTTCGGTTCGATTCCGAAAAGACGGGACTGCGATCGAGTCCATCCGTGTGGGGAAACTCTAGGTCCGGTTCAGTGGAAAGCCCGACCTGTTCCTGTTATCTGCTGTGTTATACTTCCGTGGTTTTGCGATGACGAATTTTCAAGGAGGAGATTGAGAAAAAATGAAAAAATCAATGCGTACCGTAGCGTGTTCCGCAGGCATCCTTTTGCTTTCCATATCCGCCGCATTGGCCGCGACGCCCGAACAGGCCGCTCCAAGCACGGCGAAAGAGTCTTTCGTTCTTTCGACGCCGGCGACGCCGGCTCCGCAGGATCCGAACGCGGTCCTGGCGGTTGTCAACGGCCATCAGATCAAGGTGGCGGATGTCGATGGCGTCGTGAAGACGCTCGATCCGAAGCAGGCTCAGAGCGTGAACACGCCTGAGGGGCGTCAGAACATCCTGGATGATCTGATCAACCGGGAGCTCTTTTACGTGAAGGCCAAGGCCATAAAGCTCGAGGAAGACAAGAGTTTCAAGGAGCAATTCGAGCCTGTTGCGGAAAACATCAAGAAGAATCTCTCGCGGAAGGTCATAATGGATAAACTCGCTGCCGGCATGACGGTCACCGACGAAGAAGCGAAGGAGTACTACCAGAAAAACCCTGCGAAATTTCTCGTTCCCGAGATGGTGCGGGTGAGCCATATCCTCCTTGGGACTGAAGCGGACGCGAAGAGAGTTTTGGATGAGGTGAAGGCCGGGTTCTCCTTTGAAGAGGGGAATACGAGATACTCCACGTGCCCGAACAAAGCGAACGAACCGGGCGGAGACATCGGCTGGCATCCGAGGGGGCGCTTGTACCCCGAGCTGGAACAGGTCGCGTTCTCCTTGAAAAAGGGAGAGGTCGGAGGGCCTGTCAAGGCGAACAACGGCTGGAACGTCATCAAGGTGACGGATCGCAAGGAACCGACAACCGCTGCTTTTGAAGAAATGAAGGACAAGATCAAGGAGTCCTTGCTCCGTGAAAAGGACAGAAAGCTCTATGATGACGAAGTGAAGAAACTTCGCGAAGAATACAAGACAACCATTTCCTACCCGGACTCAGGAGTCAAGAAGTAACCGCAAAGCAGGAGTTTCCCCGAAGAGAAGGGCGTTCGCCGGCCCTTCTCTTGTTTTTGGAAGATATGGAGTACTCGCGGGAGGTGCGATCGATGGAGCGAAGCGAAGAAATCCTTGTCGTTTCTGGGGGAGAAGGAGCGGAACGTGACGTTTCCCTACACAGCGGACACGCGGTCTGCGAAGCCCTTCGTTCCCGGGGAGCAAACGTGCGCCTCGTCGACGTCCGTTCCTTGCGGGAAGTCCCGAAGATCGACCGGGGGGCGGATACATGCGTCTTTATCGCGTTGCACGGCGGGTGGGGAGAAGACGGACGTCTGCAGGTTCTCCT
>CAZVUT010000024.1:0-19928 GCA_964630155.1 uncultured Synergistaceae bacterium | reverse complement strand
TCTTTATCGCGTTGCACGGCGGGTGGGGAGAAGACGGACGTCTGCAGGTTCTCCTTGAGTCGGAAAGGTGCCTCTACACGGGATCGGGGCCGCGGGCCTGCATGTTCGCGATGGATAAATGGGCGAGCAAGGCGCTTTTTCGGCAGTCCGGCATTCCCGTACCGGACGGCGTATGTGTGTCCGGTGTTTCGGCCGGCGGGAGTCTCGCTCCGGCGCAGGCGCTCCTGGCGCGCGTCGGAAAGATCGTTGTGAAACCTCGTTCCTGCGGCAGCACGGTCGGTTTTTCCATCGTAACGGAGGAATCCGGACTCGACGAAGCCCTTACGCTCGCTTCCCGTTTCGAGGACGATGCGCTCATCGAAGAATTCATTGAAGGAGACGAACTCGCCGTGACGATTCTCGACGTACCCGGAGATGTCCGCGCGCTTCCGCCCGTCATGATCCGGCCCAAAAAGGGAGTCTACGACTACGAATCCAAATATACGGCGGGAGCGACGGAATACCTTTCTCCGCCCCCGCTCTCCGAAGCTCTTTTGGGCGATATTCGCGACACGGCGTTGGCGGCGCACAGGGCTCTCGGATGCGCCGTGTTTTCGCGTGTGGATATGCGACTCGACCCGCACGGGAATCTGAAAGTGCTCGAGGTGAATGCGGTTCCCGGAATGACGGCGACGAGCCTCGTTCCGAAGGCCGCCGCCGCCGCTTCAATCGCGTTCGGGGCTTTGCTCGGTCGAATAGTCGACGCATCGGTTGAACTCCGGAAGAAGGAATGGTGCGATGAGCGATAGGCGAATCGCGCGGGGGACGCGGTTCCTTCCCGTCAATTTTCAGGATATGGCGGAACGCGGCTGGGACCAGGTCGATTTTGCATTTGTTTCCGGTGACGCATACGTGGATCATCCGAGTTTCGGGCACGCGATTATCTCCCGGGTTCTCGAAGCGGAAGGATTTCGGGTGGGAATCATCGCCCAGCCGGACTGGAGGTCCGCACGAGACTTTCTCGCCCTCGGCCGTCCCCGTATCGGCGTCCTCGTTTCGTCCGGCAACCTCGATTCCATGGTGTGCGCATATACGGCGGCCCGGAAGAAACGCAGCGAAGACGCCTATTCCCCGGGCGGCGAAGCGGGAAAGCGGCCTGACCGGGCGACGATCGTATACTGCAACCGCATACGGGAGCTTTGGGGCGATATTCCGCTCATCATCGGCGGAATCGAGGCGAGCCTCCGGCGCTTTTCCCATTACGACTACTGGTCCGATTCCCTGCGACGGTCGATGCTCGTCGATTCCCGAGCCGATCTTCTCGTTTACGGGATGGGGGAGCGCCCGATCCGCGACATCGCGGCGAGATTACGCGCCGGCGAAAGCGTGCGGGATATCCGCGACGTGCGCGGGACGTGCTATCGCGCCGGGGATGAAGAGCTTCCTTCCGACAGTGTTGAACTCCCTTCATTTGAGGAAACCGTCTCCGATCCGGCGGCCTTTGCGCGATCCTTCCGGCTGTTTTCCCGGGAACAGGATCCCGTCCGGGGCAGAACGCTGCGGCAGAAACACGGACTCAGTCATGTGGTTCAGAACCCGCCGGCGGCGCTTTTGTCGGAAGCGGAACTCGACGCGATCTACGAGTTGCCGTATGTTCGGACGTATCACCCGCAGTACGAAAACGCCGGAGGCGTTCCCGCGATTCGTGAAGTCCGGTTCAGCCTCGTGACGCACCGGGGGTGTTTCGGCGGATGCGCGTTCTGTTCCCTGTTCGCGCATCAGGGACGGATCATCCAGATGAGAAGCGACGAATCGATTCTCAGTGAGGCGCGTCTGCTGACGGAACTTCCGGACTTCAAGGGAATCATAAACGATGTCGGCGGGCCGACGGCGAATTTCTGCTCCCCTTCGTGTTCCCGTCAGCTCGCAAAGGGAACCTGCGCGGACAGGGAGTGTATCGGACCGGATCCATGCCCGCATCTGCGTGTGGATCACGAACGGTTTCTGAACCTTTTGAACAAACTCCGGACTCTGCCCGGGGTCCGGAAGGTATTCGTTCGTTCCGGATTGCGGTACGACTATATCCTTCTCGACAGGTCGCCTGAAAGGATCGTGCAGGAACTCTGCAAACATCATGTGAGCGGCCAGTTGAAAGTGGCTCCGGAACACGCGTCGCGAAAAGTGACGGAGATCATGGGGAAACCTGATATTTCGGTCTTCAGGAGATTCAGGGAACTGTTCTTCCGGACGTCGGAATCGCTTGGAATGCGTCAGTTTCTGGTCCCGTATCTCATGTCAAGCCATCCGGGATGCGCCCTGGAAGACGCGATCGAGCTGGCCCTTTTCGTCAAGGAAATGGGGTATACGCCGGAACAGGTGCAGGATTTCATGCCGACTCCCGGAAGTCTCTCGACGTGCATGTATTATACGGGTGTTGACCCGAGAAGCGGAGCGAAGATCGCGGTGGTGAAAGGCGATCGCGAAAAACGCATGCAACGGGCGCTCATGCAATACGCCAGGCCGGAAAACCGCAGGATCGTCGAAGAAGCCTTGCGGCTGGCGAACAGGAAAGACCTCATCGGGAGCGATTCAACCCGATGCCTCATACGGAATGGAACGCGCGCCCGGGTTACAGGTCAGCGCGCGACGCGGCGGCCTTCAGAGAATCGTTCCGGCGTCGTTGAACCGCGAGCAGAAACGAATTCCCGAGTTCCGTCAAGAGAACGGCGGCGAAAATCAGGAGGCAGCCGGCGACCATCCGGAACGTGAAGATCTCTCCGAGAAGAAGTGCGCCCGCCAGCGCTCCGAAAAGGGATTCGAGGCTCAGCAGGATGGCGGCATGCGTCGAAGACGTGTGTTTCTGGGCGGAGTTCTGGATGAGAAAGGCGAATATCGTACAGAAGAGGACTGTGTATGCGATGCTTCCGAGCCCGTCGGATCCGCGGAAGCCGGGCCATGTCTCGAAAAGGGGAGCGCAGAGAAGACTCAGGAGCAGAACGATGCAAATCTGCACGACCGTCAGAATAATGGGGTCATGCTTCGAGGCGTAGCGTTCTATTGCGACCAGTTGCGCCGCAAAAAAGAACGCGCAAACGAAGGTGAGCGCATCTCCCAGTCCGATGACCAACCCTTCCTGCAACGTCAGAAGCGCCATGCCCCCGATGCAGAGCAGGGCCGAAAAGAAAACGAGAAAACCGGGAAAGATGCGCCGGACGGCCCAGGACAGAAACGGAGTCAGAATGACGTAAACGGACGTCAGGAAGGCCTGTTTGCCTGCGGTGGTATAGTTCAGGCCGATCGTTTGCGTTGCAAAGCCCAGAAAGAGAAACACTCCGATTATGGCGCCTGCGCGGAGATCTTCTCGTGTCATTGTGCGGATTCTGTCGCGAAAAACGAACAACAGAATAACCGATGCGGCTCCGAAGCGAATCGAAAGAAGCCAGAAAGGCGGGAAGGACGCGAGAGCTTCCTTCATGGCGACGAAACCCAGCCCCCAGAAGAGAGCGACACTGACAAGAGCGACATCCGCAAGATACATGCCCCTGGAACCGGCGAATTTCAACATTGTTCACTCCAATTCTGTCGATAGATGCGGATGATAGCACGAAAATTCGTTCCCGGCACGAACTGTCAGACCTGTTGGAAAATACGACGAGTTTTCATGGTGTACCGCGAGATAAAAGATTGTTCCTTACGTAACAAAAGTGTACAGGAAAGAGGCGTGTAGTATAATGTATCCGTTGTGATTTTCTCAATAAGGAGGTGGAATGTGTGTTCGTCTTTTTCGCGTCCTTTCTCATGTATCTCGTTCTCGTTTGGTCGGGCGGCACGATACCCCCGGTGGAATTCGCAGTGGCTTTTCTCATCGCTATCGTTTTGGCGCTGTCGGCGAGAACGTGGATTCCCTCGTATCGTTTCTCCTTTCTCAGAATACTGAACCCGATTCGTTGGTTTACGTTCCTCTACTACGTATTCGTTCCGTTCGGCGTCGCCCTCTTCAAAGCGAATATCGATGTCGCAATCCGAGTGATCACCGGGAAAATCCGTCCCGGCATTGTGAAGATCACCCCCGATCTGAAGAGCGATCTGGCCAGAATGATTCTGGCGGATTCGATCACGCTGACTCCCGGTACGTTGACCGTTGATGTCGACGATGATGGGAATTTTTACGTGCACTGGATTTATGTGCAGGACGAGAACCCCAGTGAAGATGCGATTTACGGATCTTTTGCATCGTGGGCAAGGAGGTTGGCGGATTGAGCATAACCATTTTTTCCTGGACTGTCGGAATATACGCCGTTCTGATCGTTCTCATTTTCGGCCGCTTGATTGCGGGTCCTACGATTCCGGACAGAGCTGTAGCTCTCGATACGATGAACAGTCTTGTCGTTGCGGTCATGATTGTCCTCGCCGCGGTCTATGATTCCGTGGTGATGGAAGATATCGCCATCGTCTATGCGGGGTTGTCCTTCGTCAGCACCATGTTCATCGCCCGTTATATCGAAGGAGGCATGTAACATGGGCATATCGGAAGGAATCGTCGTCCTTGCATTTCTTCTCGTGGGCGTCTTCTTCAACTCTCTCGGAGTTCTCTCGCTGTACCGCTTCCCGGATGTCTACACGAGAATGCACGGCGCGACCAAGTGTTCCACGTTCGGCACGCTCTTCACCGGATTTTCCGTCATCGTGTATTCGCTCTTCCGGTATTTTTCCGTCGGCCAAACTCGATTCCTCGTGCTTGTCATTCACACGATTGTCGCCATGGCGGTTCTTCTCGTTACGAACGCCACCGGTGCGCACGCAATAGCGAGAGCGGCGCACAGGAGCCGTGTCGATCCCAAATTTGCGGTTGTGGATCGTCTCGCTGAAAAGGAAGGAAGGAGGCGCGCGTCCGTATGATGCAGCTTCTTCATCTCTGTGTGCTGTTTTTGATAGTCCTTTCAGGTTTTTTCGCGATCTGGTTCCGCGACCTGCTCTCTTCCGCCCTTGCGCTCGGAGCTTTCAGTCTGTGTCTCGCCCTTGAGTATTATATCCTTCAGGCTCCGGACGTTGCCATAGCCGAAGCCGCCATAGGCGCGGGTCTCAGCACCGTCATTTACATCATAGCCCTTCGCGCCTGCGGGCAGATCATGAAAGGGAACGGAGGCGGCGTCAAATGAAAAAGACGCTCTTCATTGCCGCAGCGCTGATTCTTGGCGGAATTGTCTGGAGCGTGCTCGATTCGGTTCATCCTTTCGGTGAACCGATGAAAACACCGGTTGATGACTATTACATCGCGCACGCGCTCAAGGACCGTTCTTCCGAGAATATCGTCACCTCGCTCGTGTTCGACTACCGGGGATTCGACACCATCGGGGAAGGTGCGGTCCTGTTCACGGCGCTTTGTTCGGTAACCGCTTTGTTTCGGCAAGGGGGGAAACGGGATTGAATCCTCTGTCAGTCGTTGTTCGTAAAGGGTGTGACATTTTTGCGTGGTTTATGGTCGTCTTCGGAACAAACGTCATTATTCACGGCGACCTCACACCGGGAGGCGGATTTCAGGGAGGCGCCATCGTCGCCACTTTCCTGAGCTTTCTGCTTGTTGCGTACGGCGGGAGACGTATTTTGTCATGGGTCAACGAGAGAATCTATACGAGTCTCGTCGGCTTCGGGCTCCTGTTGTTTCTCGGCCTTGCGTTTATGGGCCTGCCGACATCGTTTTTCTATAATTTCGTTTCCGTCACGCATGAGGCCGCGCTGGCCGGAGGCGCGCACGGGATTATCCCGCCTTCCGGTACGATCGCCCTTATGGATATCGCGGTGGGTATCGAGGTCGCTGGAGGCTTGTCCCTGATCGTCCTTTATATGTTCAAGGGCATTCGCCTGTATGAAACGAGTCCTTCCGGGACGGAGTGCGGCCATGATCGGTAACGCGCCTTTCTTCGTCGTGGGAGTGCTCTTTCTGATGGGGATCATCGCGATTCTGTCCGAGCGGAACCTTGTCAAGATCTCGATCGGCGTCAGCGTTATCGCTTCCGCAGTCAACCTGTTCCTCGTCGCGATGGGATACAGAAACGGCGGAGCGATTCCGATCCATTATCTCGCGGGCGCGCATACGAAGGTCGTTTTACCGATCCCGCAGTGCCTTACCCTGACGGCCATCGTCATCGCGCTTGCGACGACCGCATTGATGCTTGCGTTGATCATGATGCTGTACAAACATTACGGAACGCTTGACGTCAACGAGATACGGAGGTTGCGCGGATGAACTGGAGCGAGCATCTTCCTGCCCTTGTAATCGCGATCCCGCTCCTCGGAGCTTTTGCGGCTCCTCTCGTCTCTCTCGGGGGGAAAACCCTGCGCAATCTTCTGTTGATCGTCGTATCGTTCGTCACGCTGGTCATCGCGTTTCTTCTGTGGAGGAGCGTTCTGGCTCACGGCGTGATCCTCTACGTCATGGGCGGCGAATCCTTTTCGCTGACGCTGCCCTCGGGATTCACCTTTCCCGTGCGCATCCTGTTCGAAATCGACGCGCTCAGCGCCTTCATGGGGATGACCGTCGGAATCGCCTCTTTCGCCGGCGCGCTGTTTTCTCTTCAATACATGCGCGGTTTCAGCGGCCTTCACCGTTTCGTTTCTCTGTATTTCCTTCTCACGGTCGGCGCAATGGGAATGTCCCTGACAGGCGACATGTTCAACTTCTTCGTGTTCATCGAAATAGCGTCCGTCGCTTCCTTCGGTCTGATCGCGTTCTGGCGCGACAAGCCCGAGGCGATAGAAGCGAGCTTCAAGTACATGCTGCTCTCGCAGATATCGGCGATGCTCATTCTGATAGCCGTAGGGTCGATTTACGGAAAATACAACTTCCTGAACATGGCGGCCATAGCGAACGCGGTGCAGATGTCGACACTCGACAAACTGATACTCGCCCTTCTCGTTGCGGCCCTGGCGATGAAATGCGGCGCATTCCCCATGAGCATGTGGATGCCGGATTCGTACGCCGAGTCGCCTTCAGGCGTTACGTGTCTGCTTGTCACCGTCAGCCAGGTGTCTCTCTACGGTTTGATGCGTGTCTGCTTCACGCTTTTCGGAACCGTGGCGCAAAGCGGTTTTATCCCCTGGATATTCATCGTGCTCGGACTCATGTCCATGTTTTTCGGCGTTACGATGGCCGTCATCCAGCACGAAATCAAACGGTTGATAGGGTACCATTCGATTTCGCAGGTCGGGTATATGTTGCTCGCGTTCGGCGTCGGACTTGCGGCGCTTCATGATCCGAGAGCCCTTTCGGATTATGGATTCACCGCCATCAAGGGCGGGCTCTTCCACATGGTGAACTACAGCATGTACAAGGGACTGCTCTTCCTTGCGGCGGGGGCCCTGTACTACGCGACCGGAACGAGAGATCTGAACGAGATGGGCGGTTTGGCGCGGCGTATGCCCTATACGACGGTTCTTTTCCTGATCGCCGCCGCCGCGATCTCCGGAATTCCTCCCTTCAACGGTTTTGTGTCCAAACTTCTCATTTATGAGTCCGTCTTTACGGTTCATCCCATGCTCAGCGCCGTGGCGCTGGTCACTTCGGTGCTGACGCTCGCGTCGTTCGTGAAGATCTTCCAGGCCGCATTTCTCGGACCCGAAAAGAACAAGTGGCGATCGGTCCGGGAGGTTCCTGCGAGCATGGTCCTGGGAATGATGGTGTTCGGGGTTGTCATTATCGGATTTTCCCTGTTCCCGTCATGGACGCTTTCCTCTCTTGTCGAACCGGCGGCGAAAGCGCTTATTGACCAGGCGGGCTATATCAGCGCCGTTCTGCATCCGTAGGGAGGTGGCGCGACAATGTTCACAACGGTGTATTCAGGATTCGGTTTCTGGGACGTTTCTGCGTGGTTTGCGTTTTTCTTCATCGCATCGTTCTACGCCCTGTGGATTCGTTCCATGGGAAGAAAGGACTACAAAAAGGGAACCGAGCAGGACGAAATCTTCTGGTCCGGCAATCCTGTCCCGGAGGATGGAGAGGAAATAACGGTTCCTGCCTCCGCGGCGTATTGGGGATACAAGAAAGCGTTCGCTCCTTTCTATAAGGCGCTCGTTGCGTTTCACAGCGGAGTCACCACGGATTATGCGGGATGGTTCATTGTCGTCTCGGCCGTTATCTGTGCCCTTGCTGTCATTGTCTAGGGGGTGAAAAGGTGAAACTCGAAAAATATCTGGAAATTCTGCCGAAATCCCTCTGGGTAACGACATGCAACAGCGGGTCGTGTAACGGCTGCGACATAGAAATCGTCGCCACGATCAGCCCGCGGTACGATATCGAGCGTTTCGGCATGAAGCTGGTGGGAACTCCGCGCCACGCCGATGTCCTCGTTGTCACCGGCCCTGTTACGACGTTTATGAAAGACCGGTTGCTTCGAATATACCATCAGATACCGGATCCCAAAGTCGTTGTGGTTGTCGGAAACTGCGGCGCGTCGGGAGATGTCTTCTATCGTTCGTACAGTCTCGAAGGCCCCGTTGACAGGATCATCCCTGTAGACGTGTACGTTCACGGGTGTCCGCCGCGGCCTGAAGCCATCATCGAAGGGGTCGCGAAAGCGGTCCTGAAGCTGGAAGGCATGCGGAAGGAACTCATATGCGCGACTCAGGGGGAAACAGAATGATCAACCGGACTATTGATTATGTCACAAAGCCTCTTTCTCCTGAGGCCGTCATTGCGCGTCTTGAAGAACGTCTTCCCGACATCCGGATTCAGCAGCGGAAGCGGGTTGGCGGACGGGACAATTCCGTTCAGTATGTCGATCTGTGGATTCAGGTGGAGAAAAGCCGGTTCCTTCAGACTGTAGAGGAGCTTTTCCGTCTCGATTTTCCGCATTTTCACGTCATGTCCGGCGACGATGTCGGAGACGATGTCCTCCTGAATTATCATTTTTCACTCTTCCGCGTTGCGGAGCACGGGAAGCGGCTTGGCGTTTCCGTTTGCGTCCTTGTCCCAAAGTCCGATCTGCGTATGCCTTCTCTTTTCGACAGGATTCCCGGAATCGAGTACAGCGAGCGCGAAATGCGCGAAATGCTTGGCGTAGAGTTTGAAGGCTTGCCCATGAAGGGGTTCATTTTCCTCCCCGAAAACTGGGACGAAAATGTCAAGCCGTGGCGTCGGGATAAAGATGGGCTCACTCCCGACATGATGCGAGATCTCTCCTAAAGGTGGAATGACCATGAGCGCCAAGACGTACACGGTGCCGATCGGCCCCGTCCATGTCGGACTCAAGGAACCCATAACGGCCTGGCTGGATCTTGACGGCGAAAAGATCGTGGGAGCACGGGTCCGGCCCGGCGCCATACATCGCGGCATCGAAATGATGGGACGGGAACGGAATCCAATACAGGTGATCTATCTCGCCGAAAGGATTTGCGGAATTTGTTCTTTCAGCCACATTACCGCCTTTCTCCGGGCGGTCGAAGACGCCGCCCAGATACAGGTTCCGGCCAGGGGACAGTATATCCGTTCGCTCGTCCTGGAACTCGAACGCGTTCACTCCCACATATTGTGGGCCGGTGTCGCCTGCTATTCCATCGGCTTCGATTCCGCGTTCCAGCTGGGCATGCTTATGCGGGAGAAAGTTATGGACGTTCTTGAGACATACACGGGAAACCGGGTGAACTACGGAGTCGGAACGGTCGGCGGGGTCCGGTGGGACATAACGCCCGAGGTCGACGCCGTTATCCGGGATATGATCCGGTATTATCGAAATGAATTTTCGGCGTTCTACGACATCGTGACGCAGGATCCGATTGCAAAGGCCCGGATGAGGAACGTCGGCGTGCTCCCGTATGAAGACGCCATACGGCTCTGCGCTGTCGGGCCTACCGCGAGGGCGAGCGGCGTGCGGTGCGATCTGCGATGGTCGGCGCCGTACGAGGCCTATGCGGATCTTGACGTAAAGCCGATTGTGCCTCAGGACTATGTCGGCGAAGCTCGCGGAGACGTGTTCGACCGCTTCCTGGTGCGGGTTCTGGAAGTCTATCAGTCGCTCGATCTCATGGAGAAGATTCTCGACGGTCTTCCTGATGGGGATATCGTCTTCGAGAAGAGTGTCGTCAAGGTCCTCTCTCTCCTCAAGAAAGCCGAAGGGACGGGATGGGGCATAATCGAAGCTCCACGAGGGGATGACAGCCATGTCGTTCATCTGACCTCCGGCGACGAGAACCTGACCTGGTGGAAGGTGCGCGCCCCAACATACGCGAATGCGGTTTCATGGCCGGTTATGTTCATGGACAACGAGCTTGCCGATGCGCCGCTGATCATCAACAGCATCGACCCGTGCATTTCGTGCATGGAGCGCATGCTGATCACCAACTCCGGCACCGGCGGCGAACAGATCATGACTCGTGAACAACTCCTGAACCTGAGCAGGGAAAAAACAAGGAGGTTGATGCCGGCATGATGATACTCACCATGATAATGAAGCTTGTCGCCGGTTCGGCGTTGATGCTTCTGGCGCTTTTGCTCGCGCTTCTGTTCGACGGAGTCGACCGGATCATCAACGCGCGCATGCAACGTCGCTGGGGGCCGCCGCTCTTTCAGCCCTTCTATGATGTCCTCAAACTGCTGGGGAAAGAGAACATCGTCCCGAGGCGCGCCATTGCGTGGATATTCAATGCCGCGCCGTGGATGGCGCTGGCGAGCATGCTGGTCGTGTTCCTCTATATGCCTGTAGGGTCGCTCCCTGCGATCCTGGGTGGAGAGGGAGATCTTGTGCTGATCCTCTACATGCTCGGCTTTTGCGGCGTGTGCATGGCGCTGGGCGGTTTCGCCAGCTCGAATCCTATCGCGAACGTCGGTGCGCAGCGCGAGATGATCCTGATGATGAGTTACGAACTTCCTCTTGCCGTGGTCGCCTCCACGATGGCGTGGATCGCATATCGATACGGATTGCCGGGCGAGGCGTGGAACCTCGAAACATTCGTCGCCACCCCGGTATGGAATGTCGTCGGCAAGGCCGGGATCCTGGGCCTCTTGTGCCTCCTGTTTGCGATGGTTCTTGTCGTTCCCGGCGAGACGGGAAAGGGACTGATGGATATTCCCGAAGCCAAGACCGAAATTCTTGAAGGGCTTATCATTGAGTATTCCGGCGTCAACCTGGCTCTGCTGAAGATAACGTTCGCCCTTCGAGCCCTGGCGATATCGGCGATTATCACGGTGCTTTTCTTCCCGTTGTCCCTCGGGAAACTCATCGGCTTTTCGGGCTGTTTTCTGTATGCGCTTGATTTTTTGTGGTTCTGGGTAAAGGTGTTCGTCGTGCAGAGTGTCGTCGTTACGTTCATGCGTTCGTCGCTGGGACGTCTCAAGATCGGACAGGCCTCCCATTTCTACTGGATCAACGTCGCAGGGCTGTCCATTGCGGGCATGCTTCTGCTTTCCATCGACAGGATCTTCTGAGGAGGCGGGCGGCATGGTCTTTAACAAGATGTCCATCGAACTCCTGCGCCAGGTGACGGATGCTCCGTTCACGAACCCGTTTCCCGTTCCCGGAATGCCGGATTCGCTCACGGATGCGCTTCTGGCCGCCGCGGAGGGAAAGATCAGTCTCAATCCTCCGGTCGAGACCGGAAAACGGTTTCGGGGCAGGCTCGCGTACGACAAGTCCAAATGCATCGGCTGCAAGCTGTGCATTCGGGTTTGTCCCGCAAACGCCACCGAGTATCTTCCCGAAGAAAAAAAGATACGCATTCATATCGATCGTTGCTGTTTTTGCGCGCAGTGTACGGAGGTGTGTCCGGTCAAATGCCTGTCCATGACGAAAGACTTTCTGATTTCGTCCTACGACCGGAAAGAGCAGATCGTTACGGATTCGGGGCCTGTCGAACCGGAAACCGGGACATCCGCTTCGGATCCGACGGCTGCGAAAACGGTCTACCGGATCACTCCGGAATCCTGCATCGGCTGCACAAAATGCGCCCGAGCCTGTCCGGTCGGAGCGATTTCGGGAACGGTGAAACAGCCCCATGTCATCGACGAGACCGTGTGTATCGGATGCGGAAAGTGCGCGGAAGGGTGTCCGAAAGACGCCATCCATCCGGCGGATGTTTCCGCCGCCGCGACGAAATAAACGCAGGACGGCCTCATGCTGTACCTGTTGTTGGAGAGGATCGGCATCGTTCCGGGGAAGCTTTGAAACTTCGGAGCGTATGGGAAAATCGAAGCGGGAGGCCGGACTTTCGGTCTCCCGCTTCTCTGTGCAGGCTTTAAAGAAAATCGTATCCGGCCAGACGCCGGCGTACTTCGTCCTTTCCCATAAGCGCAGCCACTTCGAAGATTCCGGGACTGACCTTCGCGCCCGTCAGCGCCATCCGGAGAGGCATTGCGAGTTCCTTGATCTTGATCGTCTTCGCGTCCGCCCATTCGCGCGTGAAGGCCTCGAGATGCTCCGTTTCCCACGGGGCGCATGACAGAAGCTCCGAAAAGAACGCCTTCAGGAGCGTCCTCTGATCGTCCGTGACATCCTTCCCGTCGTAGCGTTCGCGGACGATCTCGTACGAAAGAAAATACGAGGCGTAGGAGGCGAGTTCTTTGATCGTCTGTCCTCTTCCGCCCATGAGCGTGAGCGCGTCACGGAGATAGCGTCTTTCAAACGAATCGACGGGCAATCCGGCTTCCTTCCAGAAGGGCTCGACGAGGGAGAGACGCACATCAGGATCGAGCATTTTGAGATGTTCCTGATTGATGAAATTCAGTTTGTCCATATCGAAAACGGCGGGTTTCCGGGTGACACGCGCCAGGTCGAAAAGCGCGGCGGCTTCGTGTCGGGTGTATATCTCCTTGTCGTCGCCCGCGTTCCATCCGAGATTTCCGAGGAAATTGAAGACGGCCTCCGGGAAATATCCCATGTCCCTGTATTCGTAGACACTGGTCGCGCCGTGGCGTTTCGAGAGTTTCTTCTTGTCCTTCCCGAGGATCATGGGAAGATGCGCGAAGAGCGGTCTGTTCCAGTTCAGAGCGTCGTAGAGCAGCAGTTGCTTCGGAGTGTTGGAGATATGGTCCTCGCCGCGGATGACGTGCGTAATTTCCATGCAGTGGTCGTCAACGACGACGGCGTAGTTATAGGTCGGCATCCCGTCGCTTTTCATGAGGACGATATCCTTGAGCGTCTCGCTCTGCATCTCGATGCGGCCGTACACGACGTCGTCAAACGCCAGAGCCTTCCCGGCCGGAACGCGGAATATGACCGCGTCGCCATCCGTGTACGCCTGTCCTTCGCGGAGCAACTGATCCGCATATCGTCTGTACAGGTGAAGCCGTTCCGATTGCCTGTACGGACCGTAGTCTCCTCCCTTGTCCGGTCCTTCGTCCCAGTCAAGCCCAAGCCAGACCATTCCGGCCATGATCGTGTCCTCGAATTCTTTCGTCGAGCGTTCGACGTCGGTGTCTTCGATCCGGAGAATGAAAGAACCACCGGTGTGACGCGCCCACAGCCAGTTGAACAGGGCGGTGTGTCCTCCGCCGATATGGAGCGCTCCGGTAGGGCTTGGGGCAAAGCGGACTCGTGTCTTTTCCATCTATGGATTCCTCCAAAAGAATATTTCGGGAGCGACGCAACGCCATTTCCCTCCCATTAGGGTATTATAACCTCCGGCACAACCGGAAAGGAGTTGAGTTCCCTGAAAGAGACAGTCCTTCTCATCGACGGACATTCGCTGGCCTTCAGAGCGTTCTACGCGCTCCCGGAGCTGACCGCGCCCGACGGGACCCCTACGAACATGCTTCACGGCTTCCTGTCCATGCTGTTGAAGACGCAAAGCACATGGAATCCGGATGCGACGATTATCGTCTTTGACGCTCCGACGGAGACGTTTCGTCATGAAATCTATCCGGACTACAAGAAGGGAAGAAAACCGACGCCTGAGGCGTATAAAACACAGGTCCCCCTTCTTCAGGAGCTTCTGAAAATGATGGGGTTTCCGCTGGTGATCCGCGATGGCGTCGAGGCCGACGATGTCATCGCATCCATTGCCTGCCGGGCTGCGTCCAAAGGCGATACGGCGCTGATCCTGTCGTCGGATAAGGACCTGTTTCAGGTTCTGCGCGAAGGCATTCGCTTCGTACGTCCGATCAAGGGAATCAGCTCTTTCCAGACATACGACGAAAATTCCTTCCATGAAGAATACGGCTTTGCGGCGTCTTCGATGCCCGACTATCTCGCTCTTCTCGGCGACAGCATCGACAACGTTCCCGGCGTGCCCGGAATCGGGGAAAAAACCGGCAGACAGCTCATATCGGAATACCAAACGCTGGACAATCTTTATGAACACCTCGAATCTCTCAAACCGTCCGTCAGAACGAAGCTCGGAGAAAACAGAGAGCGTGCGTACGCGAGCCGTGACCTCATTCGCCTGAGATGCGGGCTTTCTGTGGAAAAGGCGGACCTTTCGGCGGAGGCCGCGAACTTGCCGGAAGCCGAAAAGCTATGCCGGAGACTGGGCCTTCAGAAAATTCTCGGACAGTTGCGCGAGAAGAGCATTCCTGCCGCCGCCGAAAACACCGTCGAGGAAATTGAGGTTTTTTTGGGGCCGGACGAAGACGCTTCTCTTGAAGATCTTCTCCGCGAAGACTCCCTCGCCATCGTATCGAACTGTCTCTCCTCACGGGAAGGGGAAGCGAAAGCGGTTCTCGTTTCTTCCCGCGACGGCCGGACGTGGAGAGGGTCGGCGCTCCCGGAGATTCTCGCCGAATGGATGCCCGGGCGATTCATCGTGACCGACGACTACAAACACATCCTGTCTCATTTCGGGGATACGTCGCGAATTCCGAGTGAAGCGTTCGATCTGAAAACCGCGCATTATCTGCTTCATCCCGATTTGTCCGCACACGATTACCAGGCGCTCATTTCCTCCGCGAACCTTCCGGCGTCGGCCGGCGGCGCGCCATGGACGCTGCGTGACCTCCTTTCCGCCGGGCTCGATGGCTATGAAGGACTTTCCGACGTCATGAAGCGGATCGATATCCCCCTCGTTCCCGTCCTTGTCGATATGGAACGGTACGGCATCCGTGCGGAAAAGAAAGACCTCGACCTTCTGGGAAGCGAGCTGGAGGAGCGAATCGCATCCATCGAGAAGGCCGTACGCGAATATGCGGGAACCGAGATCAACCTGAACTCTCCGAAACAGGTCGCGACGCTTTTGTTCGAGACGTTGTCCCTTCCGCCGCTCAAGGAGACCAAGACCGGCCTTTCGACAGACGTTCACGTCCTTGAAGAACTTGCGGCGATGACCACGATAGACGCCACTGTTCCCAGGCTTCTTCTGGAACATCGGGAGGTGACGAAGCTCCTGTCCGGATTTGTCGTTCCGCTTCGGACCGCTTCGGAGTCAGGAGAGGGGATCATACATGGAGTATTCGAAGCCACGACGACCGGGACCGGACGACTGAGCAGCCGCGAACCGAACCTGCAGAACCTCCCCGCGTACGGCCCGTGGGCCGCCAGGCTGAAGGCGTGCCTGATCCCGCATGAGAAGGGGCGAACATTCGTTTCGGCCGACTATTCCCAGATCGAGCTGCGGGTTCTCGCTCACCTGAGCGGCGAGGAACGGTTGAAGGAAGCTTTCGCCGCAGGACGGGACATTCATACGGAGACGGCGTCCCTGATATGGAACATTCTCCCGGAAATGGTTTCTCCCGAGTTGCGGCGAATGGCGAAAATGGTGAACTTTGGAATTCTCTACGGAATGAGTTCCTTCGGGCTTGCTTCACGACTCGGCATCAGCCGTCCCGAAGCCTCGAAGATCATTGAACGCTACTTTTCCGCGTTGCCCCGCGTGCAGGGGTATGTCGAGGAAAGCGTTGAAGAGGCAAGGCGGCGCGGATACACGCGCACGTTTGCAGGACGCATACGGCCATTGGCCGAAGTCCCGGCCGGATCGAGGGATAAGGGGACGATCAAACGGATCGCCGTGAACAGTCCTATCCAGGGAACGGCCGCCGACATAGCGCGGACCGCCATGATCCGGTTCTGCGAGCGATTCCCTGCCGGCGGCGAGATCCGGCTGGTGCTTCAGATACATGATTCTCTCGTGTGTGAATGTCCGGAAGCGGGCAAAGATATGGTTATGTCGGAGCTTGTGCGTGTCATGGAGAATTCCGAAACTCTCAGCATCCCCCTCCGGGCGGAGCCCAAATCAGGAGGCAGTTTCGCCGCGGTATGAGCCGGAAGCGTAGAGAGACAATCGGGAAGTGTGATACAATACCCCATCGGAATTGCGGGTTTATTTTCATCATAGAGAGGACGATGCGCTTTGTTTATGAGGACCCTGCGGCAACAAATGCGATGGATTATGTTGTCCGTCACGATTCTTTTTGTGCTTTCCATTTTTGGATATTACGGTTTTGACGGAACGAGCCGGAGATCCGGCAGAGACGGAGAAGGAATTCAGGATTACGCAGTCGCTGAAGTGAACGGGAAAAAGATCATGCGCTCCGCTCTCGAGGAAAACCTTCGCCGTTACGTCGAACGCGCGAATATCTCCAACCTTGAATCGGCCGACATGCCGAAGCTTCGCAGCGATACGCTTGACGGAATGATCATTCAGATGCAGCTCGAAAACGAGGCGAAAACGCAGGGCATACAGCCCTCTGAAGCCGAGATAGACAAAGCCCTTTCGCGAATCAGCGATAATTTCCCAACGAAGGAAGCTTTCCAGCAGTATCTCGATCAGACCGGTACGAAGCTGGCGGATCTCAGAAAGAACCTTTCCGAACAACTGGCGCAGCAGAAACTCATTGAAACGGCGCTGGCGACCGTGAAGGTGACGAGCTCCGACGTTCTGGCTTTTTACGACAAGACGAAGGATCTCTTCTTCCGTCAGCCTGCTGGCGTCAAGCTCAACTTCGCCCGCTTCAAGTCCCCGGACGTCGCGAAAAAGACCCGGGAGGCCCTCGCGCCTTCCTCGAAATGGGACGAAGTGATGGCATCCCTTTCGTCCGCCGACCTTCTCGAGAAGTCTCCGTATGAAGCGCCAATCTTCGTTCCCGATACGGGGTTTGTCGATAAGCTCGCATCAATTGCGAGCCTGGACATTGACGTTCCCAGCGAGCCGATCATGCTGTCGAGCGACGATATTCTCGTCGTCCTGAAACGCGAAAAGGTGGATGCGCGCGTCGTTTCGTTCGACGAGGTCAGCAAGGACGTCACCGATCTCGTGACCCGGCAGAACCAGCAATCCGTGCAGGCGGAATACCTTCAGAAACTCAGGGCGCAGGCAAAGGTCGCTATTCTTGACGCAAGCATTTTCCCTGCCGCCGAGGTCTCGAAGGATGTTTCTCCCGTAACGGCGAGCGGAGACGCCGCAAGCAAGGATACAAAATAGGCGCACATACAACCTTGACAGAAAAGGCTCCGCTGATAGAATAGAGCCCGTCTGTTTGAAAGGTGGGTTGGCCGAGTGGCTGAAGGCACTCGCCTGCTAAGCGAGTAGGGGGGCTTAAACCTCCCTCGAGGGTTCGAATCCCTCATCCACCGCCATTATTGCAGATAAAGCGGACCCGAACGGGTCCGCTTTTTCGTGCTTTTTGCGCTATTGTGAGCCGTCTCCCTTCGTTCCGGAAACGGGGGAGTGTAAACGAAGAGTATGCAAAAACGACGGGGGTTTAAAGCGATTCATGAGCAAAGGCGGCGTTTTCATGAGCAAAGGCGCATTGATTGTACAACAATCATGACCTTCGTTTGTGTGACAAAAATGCTTGCGGGCTTTTCGTTCGCGTGCTATTATTCCTCATGCTGCGGCTGAAGCGGCGAAATACGTGCTGGTAGCTCAATTGGATAGAGCAAAGGCCTACGGAGCCTTAGGTGTTGAAAAAACTCGGGAACCCTTGCAATCACTGGGGTTCCTTTTTTCATGTCCCGTCATGAGCAAAGGCTTATCTTTTGCACTACAAGACCGTTTTCTCCCCCCGTATTCCTCTGTCAAGGTAAATCCACTGTAAGCCCTTCCCTCGCGGGTTTGTAACAATCCTCCGAAATGCTGACAACGACTCTTTCGGCACTTCTCTGATTGTCGCTTGAAAGCCCCTTCCGTAACATCCGACTCGGGGCTCATTCGTGATTCAAGAATCATGGTAAACTCAAAGTTTCCTTTGCGCATGGGGCTTGAGCCCTATCTTGCAGGGGGATCTGCAAGGAGAGAAACGCAAATGTTATCACCTGACGCAGCCGTTTCCGGGCGAAATTGCCGACTTTTTACGCGGCCTTTCCGTTGGTACGACTGAATTGATACCATTGTCAGAATAGGAAAATATCTTACGATGTAAACTTTTCACGAATTCCATGATATAATCTAGTCAATCAGAATTATGTTCAAAGGCAGGCGCACAATCCGTGAGGGGGAAGGAACAATCCTCCACGGGGGGTGCGCCTTTTTCGTGTCCACGGAAGGGGGTGTGCCGAATGACATTGAAGGAAAAAATCGAATCTTTGGATGGAACCGTTTATCGGTTCACGCAGAGACGCGGATTTTCGATACCGGCGCTTTATGGAATCCTGCGCCGCAAGAGGTCGGTATCGAAGGCGATGCTCGCAAAGCTCGAATCTGTTCTAGGGGGGGATGTGCCGGACCTGTTCGATGAAGACGGCGTGCTCATCCAGAAGTGAAGCCACAAAAAAAACCGCCCCGGGCGCGGTCCGGAAGCGGCTCAAAGAAAGGAGATTCGATGAATGAAGAATACCACAAATGTACAGCAATTGCAAGCACCAAAGGTTGATTGTCACTACAATAGACTGATGAAGATATTCGAGTCAATACAGACCGAACGAATTGCACTGAGTCGTGACGCTATACGTTCGATGAATGCTTTGCAACGGTGGAATTGCGGCCCTATCATTCGTTCGTGTTCGATGGAACTTGCACAAGCGGCGAAAATATACTTGAACAATCCGAATGACATTGATGTGATTGTCCAGAAATGCGGAATTGAAGCCGCTATCGAAGTAGGCGAAATGATATTCGATCGGTTGCATTCCATTCGAGTTGAATACTGCAATGAGTGGAACCGGCTGATAGCGTCAGCAATGAAACAAAAGGTGCGGTCGATAAGAGTCATTCAAAAAGTACTGACGATTGTTCAACGAGCGATGAAACACTTCCGAACTCCACGAGTACATCGGAACAGACGGATGCGTCTTGCGTTCTCAAGCGCCGATTCTGGGGGCGACGCCGGGGCAGACGCAGACGGGCCTGACGTCCCGGGCCTGACCGGTTTTTCCCTCGCGGGGGGTGCTCGGTAATGTCCGACGCCTTCCGGAACCAGACGGAAAAAATCGTCCGGCAGATGGACGCCGGCGAAGTGCTGACAACGCTCCGAGCGTTCGAGGGCGGTACGCTCAGGCTTGCAGCTCGCATCTATGACGCGAAAAGGGCCGGAATTCCGGTGTACAGCGAATGGACATGCGTCGATGGTCACCGCGTTAAAAAATACTCCACAAGGCCGCTCAGCGACTCGCAAATGCCGTTGTTCGGCGAGGTTCCGGAGGTTGAAGAATGAACTTCCGAGAGTGGTGTCCGCATCACTTCCCGGGCGGCTCCTTCTCCGGCGACTCGTATTCCTGCAAGAATGTCTTCCGAGGGGAGAAGAATGCTTCTCTTTCAATCACGGAGCACAATCAAAAATGGTTCGACCACGGAACCGGCGAAGGCGGCGACGTTCGCTTCCTCTGTCACGAGCACGGAATCGAGGCGTGGGATGGGGTGGAGCCGTGGGAAGAATCCCGCGAGGTAAAAGACTCTCCGGCCCGGGCCGAAGGCAGGGCTTCCGACGCGACGCGCTTGTGGCAGTCAGGACGGCCGGCGCCGGAAGACAACCCGTACCTGCAACGGAAACGCATCCGCCCCCACGGTTGCCGTGAAGCGACGATCAACGGCGAGCGTGTCCTTCTCATTCCCGCGTACAGCGAAGACGGCCATATCGTCGGTTGCGAAAGGAT
>CAZVUT010000023.1:0-25453 GCA_964630155.1 uncultured Synergistaceae bacterium | reverse complement strand
TCGACGACGACGCCGTTTCCTATGACGCACAGCTTTCCGGGATACAGCATTCCCGAGGGCAGGAGGTGGAACACATATTTCTTTCCGTCGACGATCACGGTGTGTCCCGCGTTGCTGCCGCCCTGATACCGCGCGAACACATCCACACGGGAGCCAAGGCAATCGACGACCCGTCCCTTTCCCTCATCGCCCCACTGGGCTCCGATAATGACCTCTACCTTTCCCTTCACGGTGCAAGCCTCCTCATCGGTTCGTTTCCGTTGTATATCAGTTCCGGCAGGGTGACGAACCGAACATCCCCAAACGGCGTTTCCGCCAGTCGCCGGAGCAGTTCCAGACTTTTCGGCCTCGGATGAATGATTGCGACTACCCGGCCGTGTTTCCTCGCAAGCCGAAACATTCGTTCCCGCTGCGTCGCCATGTACTCGGGCGTCGATTCGTGATCCAGAAAGACCGAAGACGCCAGGGCCGGAACACCCGCTTCCCTTGCTTCCTCGACGGCGACGGACAGAGCGGTCGTCTTGCTGTCGACAAAGATCTTTCCCGCCGTTTTCACGGCCTTCATGAGCGACCGCATGGTGTCTCTGTCGGCCGTTGCGCGCGATCCCATATGATTGTTCATCCCTATCGCCCACGGATATAGCAGGAATACGCGTCGGACCTCTTCGCGCACGATATCGTCCGAACTCTTCACTCCGATGAGGAAATTCTTGTCATAGCCGTCTCCGACCGGCTCCATGGGCATATGGATCAACATCGGAATTTCCTTTTCCCTGGCGAATGCTGCGACATCCTCGGTCCTCGGCTGTCCGGGTATGACCGCCCATGTCAGCGGCAGCGGGACGGCGGCCAGATCCCGGGCCACGCGCATTGACGATCCCATGTCGTCGACGATGATCGCGACGCGGGGATATCCCTGCGATCCCGGCGACGTTCTGTCCTGCGAGGCGGGAATCGCGACGGAAGGAGCATCCGGACTCGCGGGTCTCTCCTGATTTTCCGGGATCATCCGGTCCGGCGGAATATCGGTGTTCGTGATCCGCTCCCCGGCGATTTGTGCATTCCGCCAAGCGGCGACGGAATACCCCGCGGCCCACGCAGCGGCGACAAGCAGCAACCAGAAGGGGATGATCGCCCTGCGACTGCGGGTTTTCATTCGGACTCGGAATCCGCTCCCTCCGCGGAAACCTGCATATTGGCCCGCATAAGCTTTTTCAGTTCCTCACGGGCGCGGATCAGCTGTTTGTCCTTTGAATGCTCCTTCGTCATTTCGCCGTCGACCTGAATGGTCGGCGTCAGCCCGACATGATCGATCACAAGTCCGGACGGCGTATGGTACCGTGCGATCGTGACGTAGATTCCGCTTCCGTCCGACATGTTGAATAGCGTCTGCACGGATCCTTTCCCGAAGCTTTTCTTTCCGACAAGCAGAGCGCGGCCGTGATCCGAAAGCGCCCCCGCGACGATTTCCGAAGCGCTCGCGCTTCCTTCGTTGATGAGCACCACCATAGGCATCGCCGTCAGAACGCCCGGGGTTGCGAAAATCTCGTCGTTCGCCCTGTCCACGCGTCCCTTCATTCCGACGATAAGCCCGCTGTCCAGGAACATATCGGAGATGTCCACGGCGCCGTTCAGAAGGCCGCCGCCGTTATTCCGAAGGTCGAAGATCATTCCCTTGGCGCCTTTTTTCTGGAGGGAGAGAACTGCATCCCGAAGGTCGTCCGCCGATTTCTGCTGGAACTGCGACAGGCGCAAATAGCCGGTTGTCCTGTCGAGCATTTCCGACCGGACGGATTTGAGCTTGATCACCTCGCGGACGATGTCGAAGCGCAGGAGCTTGTCGACGTCCTCCCGGCGGATCCATATCGTTACGCTGGTTCCGGCCTTCCCGCGAAGCATCTTGACGACGCGCTCGGAATCCCAGCCGAGAATCACTTCCTCCCCCACCTTGACGATCTGATCCTGGGGTTTGAGTCCGGCGCGGTCGGCCGGTGTGTCCTCAATGGGGCTGATGACAAGCGTCCTGCCGTCGCGCTGTCCGATGTAAATGCCGAGTCCGCCGTACTCCCCCTCCATTTCGATCTGCTCCTCCTTGAGCTGGGGCGGATCGACGAAACGGGTGTACGGATCCTGCCAGGCGGCGACCATCCCGCGGATGGCGCCGTACAGCATTTTATCCTCGGGTATGTCTTTGCTGACCGCGTCTATCTGGTACGTTTCAATGATCGCCCTGGCCTGTTTCATGAGCCACAGCGCCTGAGGCTTGAACGGCGATACCCGCGACAGATCGTCCATGTTATCCGCATGGGCGACCACCCCGCCGGGAACCGTCACCGAATAAAAGAGACACGCCGCAACGCCCGCGCCAACCACAAATCCACTTACAGAGGCTTTTATCCGTGAGAACATGATCTCCTGGCCTTCCTATCGACGTAAATACGCGAAGGGATCCCTCGCGTCACCGTTTACACGTACTTCAAAGTGCAAATGCGCCCCCGTCGCCGTTCCCGAGGAACCGACGGTCCCTACGGTCTGTCCCTCTTTGACCGGCATTCCTTCCTCCACGACGGAACTGGAAAGATGCGCGTAGACCGTCGTCAGGCTGTTGCCGTGATCGACGATCACTATCTGCCCGTACCCTCGAAGCCACCCCGAATACAGGACTTCTCCCGGGCCGGCCGCACGAACCGGAACTCCCCGCTCCGCCCGGATATCGATTCCCGTGTGCATCATCTTCGTTTTGAACGTCGGATGGACACGCAATCCGAATGTGCTGGATATCTCTCCCCGGACGGGCCACGCAAAACGGCTTCCGCGGGCCATCATAACGGAACTGTCCGGTTTCCGGTGCGCTTTCGCGGCCTCTTCCGCCTTCTTTTTCATGAGCAACGTGATCGTTCTGCTGATCTCCCTCTGTGCGTCCTCCAGCTCCTTCATCGCGGCCATGTGCACCTGGCGTTCTTTCTGAACCCTGTCCAGAAGCGAATTATGCTCGGAAATGCTCGCCTTGTAGCGGCCCCTCTCGCCCGAGAGATTTTGCTGATGCGAATCCAGTTGCTTTTTCTGGGTCTGAAGTTCCCGCGTTGACGATTCCAGAAGCGCCTTCTTTCGAAAAAGCTCCTCGAGCATCTGCTCGTCCTGCCTGGCGATCCTCCCAAGAAGAACCGACGTCGCCATAGCCTCATGCGCGGAGGCGGATGAAAGAAGAAGATTGAACTCGGCGATCCCTCCGTACTTGTAGATCGCTGTGACACGCTCGCGGAGCATGGACGTAATATCGCCGATCCGGCCTTCCGTCTCCCGTATCGTCCGTTTCAGCCCGACGATGGATCCTTGAACCTTCTTTTCTTTCAGTTCAAGGATGCGGATCTTGTGCTCCGTCATCCGTTTGCGCTGGTCGAGATCGCTCAGTTGCGTCAGGACGCCCTTTTCCTTCCTGTTCATCTCCTGGACGAGAGTCCGGTGTTTGGATATCTGCGACTCCAGCGCACGCATGCGCGTTTCTTCCTGCGAAATCCGGGCGTCAAGATCCGATTCCTCGGCGGCGTACACGCCAACAGCTGTCAGGACGAATGTCAGGAACAGCAAAAACCGGACGACGAACATCCGCTTGTTTCTCATTTTCCGGCACGCCTCAGGACGGCCGGGCCGCCCTGGTGATGAAGCGGTTGACCGCAAACCAGCTGCACATCCATCCGAGCGTCATTCCGGTTCCGAGGAGAATAAGATGAAACTTCAACAAAAAGGTCTGGTTCTGAAGCATCACCACGAACGGAAGCGTCGCTTTCAGCACGCTCACGGCGTAGGCATAGCCTGACGCAAGGGCCGCAACCGCCAGGACGGCGCCTATTGTACCAAGAAACAGCCCTTGCAGCACAAACGGAAAAGCGATATAGGTCCGTGTCGCTCCGACGAGAAGCATCACCTGGATCTCCTCGCTTTTTGAATACAGGGAGATTCGGATCGTATTGAAGATCACGAGAGAGCTGATGATCGCGCCGAGAAGCATGATGGCTCCCGAGACTCGCGTTGCGAGAACGGATATCCGGGATAGTTTGTCCGCGAGCTGTCCCGAATAGACGACTTCCTCGACGGAGGGAAGAGCGACCAGATCCCGGACGAGCATGGAAACGAACGAGGCTTTTTCCACCTGGATCTCGAGTCCCCACGGGAGGGGATTCTCTCCGAGCAGCGTCACGGCCTTGGCCTGATTGCCGAGCTTCGCGCGGAGCCTGTCGAGCGCCTCTTCCGGGGAAATGACGCGAACGTCGCGGACATAGGATACGGATCTGATGCGTGCGGCAAGCCCTGAGGCGTCGCTTCCATTCTTGAGATACGCCTGAACGACGAGTTCGCCCTCGACGCGATTGACCATGTGCCTGAGATTCAGGGCGAACAGCGATGACAGACCGAGCAGAAAGAGAACGGTCACGATGGTCAGCAACGTGAGGATGCTGAGCCCCCAGTGCCGCGTTATCAATCTGAGCGTATCCCTGAGAATGTACCTAAAGCTCCCCATCGATCACGTACCGGCCTCTCTTCTCGTCACGCTTCAGTCGTCCGTCGTGAAGTTCGACGACGCGCTGCCGATACGCATCCACGAGATACTGGTCGTGCGTCGCCACAATGACGGTCGTTCCGGCTGCATTGATGGACAGGAGCAACCGCACGATTTCCTCCGACGTATGAAGATCGAGATTTCCGGTCGGTTCGTCCGCCAGGAAAATGGACGGCGAATTCGCCATCGCGCGGGCGATCGCCACCCGTTGCCGTTCCCCCCCCGAAAGCTGCATCGGCTTGAGGAATCGGCGACGCCACAGTCCGACCAGGTCGATCACCTCGTTGACGCGGGTCTGCACGATTCTCGGCGGAACGCCCATCGCTTCGAGGACGAACGCCACGTTTTCGAAAACAGTCAGATCCGGCAACAGTTTGAAGTCCTGGAACACGACGCCGATACTCCGCCTGTAGTACGGCAACTCCGAGGCGCGTATCTTCCGGAGGTTCTGGTTCCCTACCGAAATCTGCCCCCGCGTCGGAACGATCTCGCGTGTTATGAGCCGAAGCAGCGTCGTCTTGCCGGACCCGGTCGTCCCGATCAGATAGACGAATTCCCCTTTTTCGATCGTCAGGAAAACATCCTCGAGCGCGACGATGTCCGGAGCGAAAATTTTCGTGATTCCGGCGATGCGGACCTCCACGTCCGGCCTCGCTAGAGCGCGTCGGGAGTGCGACGCCTCAGGGTCCACGCCTGAAAGGCGGCGCTCACGATCCGCTCGGCGGTCAGTCCGTAGTACGCCTGCAACTCTTCGGGAGTGCCGCTCTGCCCGAAGAGATCTTTCACGGCGACGGACAAAACAGGCGCCGGATAGCGCTCGCACAGAAGATGCGTCACGGCCTCTCCGAGTCCCCCCTTCCGGAAGTGTTCCTCCGCTACAACGCAACACCCGCTCCGGTGCACCGAACTCAGAATGATTTCTTCAGGCAGCGGGGATATCGAGTAACAGTCGATCACTTCCACTTCGATATTCTGTTGCGAGAGTATTGTAGCAGCTTCCAGCGCTTCGTGGACCATGATCCCGCACGCGCAGATCGTCACCCCATCCCCTTCACGGAGCAACCGAGCGCCGCCCACGTGAAAATCCGAGTCGGACCGTTCGTAGACGGGAGGGGTGGGCATCCGTCCCAGTCTGATATAGACGGGACCTTTCCAGGAGTTCGCGTTGCAGATCTGAACGATCGCGGATGCGTAATCCGAGGGACAAAGGACGGCGACGTCCGGCAGAAGGCGCATCAGCGCAAGATCCTCGAGCATCTGGTGCGTCGCTCCATCCTCTCCGACGGTGACCCCTCCGTGCGTTCCGATCAGACGCACCGGAAGCGACGGCAGGGCGATCGCGTCGCGGATCTGCTCGTACGCCCGGCCCACGAGGAACGAGGCGAAGGAGGCCGCGTACACGGTCCGATCGCACAGGGCCAGTCCGGCGGCGACGAGAACCATATTCTGCTCCGAAACGCCGAGATTGAGATATCGTTCCGGATATTTCGCCGCAAACGCAGCGGCGCGGGTTGAAGAAGCCACATCGGCATCCACGACGACAAGCGATTCGATGTGTTCCCCAAGCGCAAGCAATGCCGCGCCGTACGCGTCGCGCGTGCTGATCCGTTCGGTCGTCATGAGACTGCCTCCCCCGAGGAATGGGAGCGCAGCGTTTCCTGTTCGAGAACTTCGAGTTCCCGGAGCGCCATTTCCACGCGCTGCCGGTTCAGGACGTCCTTTCCCCGGAAAGAGCCGTTCTCAAGAAAGGAGACGCCGTGTCCGGGGATCGTCTTCGCGATGACGGCGCCCGGGGCATCGGACGAATCGATCTCCGCGAGGGCTTGCTGGAGGCTTTGCATGCTGTGTCCGTCGGCATGCGCGACGCGCCATCCGAAGGCGCGAAGTTTTTCGTCCAGCGGCTCGAGTCCCATGATGTCTTCCGTCTTCCCTTCCATCTGTACGTGATTCCGGTCGATCACCAGAAGGATCCGCGAAAGACGGAAATGGCCCGCGGCCATCGCGGCCTCCCACATGGCTCCCTCCTGCATTTCGCCGTCCCCGGCGAGACATGCGACGCGATACGGCGAACCGCTCATGCGACCCGCGAGCGCCATTCCAACCGCGATTCCCAACCCCATGCCGAGGGAGCCGGACGAGGCGTCGATGCCGGGAGTCCTGTTCGCAACGGGGTGTCCCTGAAGCATCGCGCCGAGCCGGCGATAGCTCCACAACTCTTCCCGCCGGAAAAAACCGCGGTCGGCGAGCGTCGCGTACAGGGCGGGGCATCCGTGGCCCTTGCTCAGGACGAAGCGGTCGCGGGCGGAGGACGATTCATCTTCCGGTGAAACCCGAAGGACCCGCCAGTAGAGCCAGGTCAGGATGTCCACGATCGAGAGCGATGAAACCAGGTGTCCGGAACGCGCGACCCCGATCATCCGGACGACGTCCTTGCGGACGTTGATGGCCCGTTGTTCGAGGCGCAGCAGATCAGTTTCCGGAATGCGCGGTATTTCCGTCACGTAGATCCCTCCAGGTTTTCAGAAATTCCGAGCGGACTTCTCCGCCGAGCTCACGCGCCGTTCTCCGCGGGCGCCGCTCGCCGGTCCGCGTTTCGGGAAAACACGGCATCCCCATATCCTGCGCGAAACCGGCGACCTTGGGGTCATACGGAACCGCCGTACACGACACGTCGAAAAGAGCAGAAAGGATGCAGAAGTGGAGCCGCATCCCGAACGAACCGGCGGCGTCGCTCCACAGCCGCCGAACGTCCTGCATTCCGGCCGGTCTGAAGATATCGGCGCAGGGAAGCGTTCCGCTGTCCCTGAGCGAGCGGAGCAACACCTCGTCACCGGCGGACATCGCCACGCCGACAAGAGGAATTCCCGCTTCCTCCGAAAGCCGCCCGGCCTCCGCGGCGGCGCGGATTGTCAGATCCCCCGGCCAGGGGCGCAGATTGACGAGAAGAACTTCGCCTCGCTTTTCGCTCCCCGCTTCTTCGGAAGCAAGCGAGAAAACGGCGTCGGGCGTGAGGACTCCCGAAAGCCCCCAGCTTTTGAGAATCTCAAGCGATCGCCGGTCGCGAACGCCCCGGACGGACATTCGCCGGACGGCGCTCCGGGAGAGGACCTCGCCCGTCTTCGTCCGAAACGGGCCGAAAGACTGTCCGAAGGACCACGGCGTACACCCCGCCATTCGGGCCATATGCGCGACGGACGCATAATAGACGGCGGAACGGAGGCTCGTCGCATCCTGAAAGAGTCCTCCGCCGCCGTAGAGCAGCGTCTCCGAACGTCGCAGGGCCGCCCAGAGGGAAGCCGGGCTCCACCGGTCCGCCGACTGAACGGAGCACCTCGACCGGGTTTCCAAAGGCGTTGAAGAGAAAACGATCAGGCGGTCTTCGGGAACTCCCGCGTCCCGCAACAGACCGAGGAACGCTTCGAGAAGAAGGTCGTCCCCGAGGTTCCCGAAACCGTAATAGCCGAGAAGCGCGACGTCGAACCGGCGGCTCACCCCATGAGCGCCCCGCGGAATCTGGCCCAGAGAGGAATCACGACGAGACGACAGAGGAACAGGATCGCGACGCCCATCAGGACGCCGGACCACCAGCCGTTGAACTCCCGGAAAAGAATGAACGACAGCGGGGTATGAAAGTGACAGAAGCTGTTCACGACCGACGAAAACGCAAGCGTCACGGCAAGTCGGAGGATCTCCCGGTACCGCTGCCAGAGCTGGTCCTTCATGCACAGGCTGAACAGGAAAAGCGCGGGATAGCCGACGAAAAGCTCCTTGTTCCTCGGACGGGCGACCAGGAAGCGTTCCAGCGCGTCGCGGAGATGCACTTCGAAATCGGGAACGAACTGCACGTTGTCGCTCCGAAAGACCATGATCGCGGCGCCGAGGAGAAGCATTCCCAGAAGCATCAGCTCTCCCCAGACCGGGGGACGTTCGATGATCTGACCGAGCGATTCGGGATGGACCCGTTTTTTCAGGTCGTACAGCAGGACGATCATCAGAGGCAAAAGCAACGTCAGTTTGACGCCGGAGAAGCTCCGCAGCCGGAGCATGTAGGTCGGTTCGCTGAAAAGGGCCGCAACCGCCAGTCCTCCGACGACGGCGAAAAGAAAGCCCTTCAGCGATCCGAGAACCGGTCGCTCCCACCCGTCAAGAGCCAGCAGGGACGCCTCCGCGGCGACAAGTCCTGCCGTGAGCGCACCGAGCAGGCGAGCGGCGAACGAGATGTTCCACGAGAGGAACGCGACAAGGAGCGCGGCTCCTCCCAGAAGGAGCAGTACGGGCGCGGAAACGGACCGGTTCCCGGTCTTCGCTTCGTCCGGTCTCCAGCGGATCCAAAGCCGGAATGCCGCCGCCGCGAACGCGAAAGAACACGCGATCGAGGCAAGAAGTCCGTTTCTCCACGGACGAACGGGTTCGGGCCACCCGCTCGGGCCGAGCACCCTCACGGACCGTTCCGAGAGGGAACTCGAGAGACTCTTCAGTTCGCGCACGAATGTATCGAGGACCGACGGAGAATAGTTCATCGCCGATGGACGGAAGACGAGCAGACGAACGGAACGTTCCTTGACGGCGCGAACCATGCGTTCTTCGAGCACCTGCCGCCCTATGTTCCGGGACAGGATCTCCTCATGCGTCACACTGTGCAACGGAAGCAGCGAAGGGTACGCCGACCACGACAATTGCGGCGCGCCGATCTGGCGGGAAAATTCGACCATCGCCAGCGTCGTCCCCGACTGTTTGACCAGCTCGCCCAGCGGCTTGAAGTCGGGATAGCCGACCGCAATCTCGCCCGTCGGGGAGAGGCACCGGATATTCGGATATTCCCGCAACACGCCGGAAAGCGAACTGACCACGCCTGCGCCGTCCGAAGGAGGCGCGGGACAGATTCGGTAGAGAACGGGAACATTGAGTTCCTTCGCAAACTCCAGGCCATCGTAGTCCGGAAGGACTCCCGACAGGAAAAGCTGGTCCCAGCTTCTCGAAAGCAACCCGCACACGCCTCCCGGAACCGGGGAAACGAACGATCCCTGAAAACGGGACAACAGAAATGTCATGGCTTTCTGCGAATAGGCCTTCCCCTTGTCGATAAAGACAGCCGGACCGTTTTCGATACGCGGCCCCGAGACAGGCGTTTTCAGGCCTTTGCGGATCTCCGGTGAAAGGGAGGAGGCGGGACCGAAAAAGAGCGGCGCCGCGCCTGTCGACAGCTCCTGCCCCGTCTTTTCGGACACCATCAGCCCCGAAACGCCGCTTTTTCTGAGGAGATCGAACACCTCTGCCCGCGACCTTCCGCTCATCGCCGAAAGACCGACGACATCCGAATAGTCCGCAACGATGGCGACATCGCGGTATTCCGTTTCCGCTCTCCATCGCGGCCAGAGGGCGATGAGGGAAAAGACGAAAGCAACTCCCAGCAACACACCCGTTCCGCTGAAAAACAGCCGGGAACGCACGTCACGAATCACAGTTTTCATGAACCAACCCTCCATTGGCTGACGACCGGAATGCCGAGTTCCTCGAGAAGCGAGCTGACTCGGGACAGGGGAAGCCCGACGATATTGAAATAGCATCCCCTGATGGATTCGACGAGAAGTGCGCCCCATCCCTGGATCGCGTAGGCCCCGGCCTTGTCGAGCCCTTCTCCGCTATCGACATACGCGCGGAGATCCGTTTCGCCCAGACGCCGGAACGTGACTTCCGACGTGACGACCGCGTCCGCGACCCGTTCGTTCCAGAAAACGGCGACGCCGGAATGGACGTGATGCGTCCTTCCGTTCAGAAGCGAGATCATCCGGAAAGAATCATCGGGGTTCTCCGGTTTTCCCATGAGCATTCCGTCGAGATCCACGACCGTATCCGCCGCCAGAACCAGCGTATCCGGCGAAGCGTTCGCTGCGACGGACGCGCCCTTGATTCGGGCGAGACGCCCGCACAACGCACAGGGCGATTCGCCCGGCAGCGGATCTTCAGGAACGTCCGGAACCCGAACCTCGAACACCCATCCGAGCGACTCCAGAAGTTCCCGACGCCTCGGACTGCCCGAGGCGAGGATCATCTTCACCGGGAAAGCCATAAGCCCGCCACCGCGCCGACGATCGTTCCCGGATTGCATCGAAAGCTGAACTTCAAACCGAAGGAGAAGACGCCGAGATCGACGTCCTGAAGATTGAATCCTACCGAGAGAATATCCCGGAAAAAAGCCGACGTCATTTGAAATCGCTGAAGGTACAGCCCGAGCAACGTTCCGATGAAAACGAAAACCAGAACATACCAGCAACGCGAACCGGAAGAAGCCATCGCACCCTACCCCGCGAGCGACGCGCCCAGGGCCAGAGCCCCGATGCACGCGCAATAGACCGCAAACAACCGCAACTGCCCCCGAACGACGATACGTCGCAGGAACCGGAGTGCGACGTATCCCGTGAGAAAGGCCGCCAGGGCGCCCCACATCCAGCCCGGAGGCAGGTCGCCGACCGAGAGTCCGTGACGCAGCTCAAGCAGGACGGCCCCAGCAATCGCCGGAAGCGAGAGAAGAAACGAAAAACGGAACGCCTCCTCCCGTTCCAGCCCGCTCCGCAATCCGGCCGCAAGCGTCGCACCGGAGCGGGAGATCCCCGGAAGGACCGCGATTCCCTGCGCAAGCCCCACGAACAACGCGTTCCGAAGGGAAACGCGCGCGTTCCGGGAGCGCGACGTTTCCGCAACCAGCAACAGAGCGGCCGTAACAAGGAGCCCGGCCCCGACCAGCGCGGGAGACTCCAGCGCACGGACGACCAGCGGCTTCAAAGGGAGCCCGATCAATGCGGTCACGAGCGTTCCGGCGACGACGGACCACCCGATGCGCCATCCGGGCGTCGAGCGCCCTTCCGGCCGGAAAAATCCGGAAATCCATTCTCCCGTTAAAACGCGTATATCCCGCCGGAAAAACAGAAGCGTCGCCATCATCGTCGCGCCGTGCAGGATGACATCGTAGGCCAGTGGAGCTTCCCTGAAGCCCAGAAGCATCTGAAGAAGCGCGAGGTGGCCGGAACTGCTCACAGGGAGAAATTCCGTGACCCCCTGGAGCGCCCCGAGAGAAAGGGCCTCCATCATCGGCGACGCCTGCTCTTTGCGGGCGACGTCTTCTGCGGGTGCGCCAGCTGCTCGCCGGCGGCGGAGATCAGCGTCATGATAACCGGGCGTGATTTGCTGTACCGCCGGACGACATCGCGAACGCGCGTCCGGATCTTCTGACACAACCCGTCCGGCTCCAGGGAGCCGAGCCCGCGCATCTCCGCGACTCCCTGCCGCACGGCCGTCACGATCTCCGAACGCAGCGTTTCCGCGTCTTCCATGTGCAGGAATCCCTGGCTCTCCACGACGGGATCCGCCGCGAGCATTCCCTCAGAATCGAGCGTCGCGGAAAGCGCGATGACGCCGTCTTCCGCAAGTTCGCGCCGTTCCTTCAGGATGCTGCCCTCGAGTTCCCCGAACGCGATTCCGTCCACGAGAATCCCGCCTGCCTGGACGCGGTCCTTTACCTGCGCCTTCTTCTCAGTAATGGTGAGAACGTCGCCGATCTGCATGACGAACGCATTCCGCGCGGGAACCCCGACCTCTTCGGCAAGTTGCGCGTGCCGCACGAGATGACGGTATTCGCCGTGAATCGGGACGAAATATTTCGGTCGGACGAGATTGAGCATGAGCTTCAATTCTTCGCGCGAGGCGTGTCCCGAGACGTGGATTTCGCTGTCGCTCTCGTACATCACCTCGCACCCGCGAGCGAACAGCCTGTTGATCGTATTGCTGACAAGCTTTTCGTTGCCGGGAATCGGCGTCGCAAAAACCGCCACGAGATCCCGCTCTCCGAGGGTTATCTGCCGGTGCTCTCCCTTGCTCATGAGAACAAGCCCCGAAAACGGCTCTCCCTGGCTCCCGGTCGTCATGACGACAAGCTGGTTCGGAGCGATTCTCCCGATCTCTTCCATCGGGACGATCATCTTTTCGTCGATGTTCAGATACCCGAGATCCCTCGCGAGTTCGACGTTTCCGACCATGCTCCGGCCGATAAAGGCGATCTTCCGGTTGAACCGCGCCGCAACATCCGCGACCTGCTGGACCCGATGAAGGTTGCTCGCAAACGAAGACACGACGATCCGCCGGTTGCGGTGAAGCCGGAAAATCTTCTCGAGCGTGCCGCTGAGGACGTGTTCGGACAGGGTGAACCCCTTCCGCTCGACGTTCGTCGAATCGGACAGCATGAGCAGCACCCCCTCGCGTCCGACGTCGGCGAAGCCGCCGTAGTCGGTCAGACGGCCGTCAATCGGGGTTGGATCGAGCTTGAAGTCGCCCGTATGCACGATGGTCCCGAGCGGCGTCTTCACGGCGAGTCCGACGCCGTCGGGGATCGAGTGACAGACCGCCATGAAGCGTATCGAGAACGAACCGAGCGCAATCGTCTCTCCGGCCTTGATCTCGGTCGCCTTCACCTTGTAGGTCGGAGCGGCCTCTTCGAGTTTATGCGCGATCATCGCAAGCGTCAGACGAGTCGCGAAGATCGGGATATCCAGCTTCGGCAGCACGAACGCGAGCGCGCCGGTATGGTCTTCGTGGCCGTGCGTAATGATCGCGCCGACGATGCGATGCTTGTTCTCCACAAGGTAGGAGATATCGGGGATGACGAAATCGATGCCGAGCATCTCTTCGTCGGGGAATTTCAGTCCGGAATCGATAATGAGGATCTCTTCGCCATATTCGATGAGGTACATATTCTTGCCGATTTCTCCCAGGCCGCCGAGCGATATGAAGCGAAGAGAATCCTGACCGCTTTTCCTGTGAGAAGGAGTTCCTTTTCTTTCTCTGTTGCTTTCTGAATTACGCACGCATACACCATCCTTTGGATTTACATCCGTCTTTTCCGAGCGTTGATTATACAACGGTCGGTGCAACAACAGAAACTCAAGCCTCACTCCGGAACATCGGATTCACAATACCTGATGTTGCCTCCGGAATGAATGTCTGTTAGAATTCCATATCACAATGCGAACAGCCCAGTAAAGGGAGGCGGCATCGTGGCGCGAAACGGAACAGAGAATGATACCGTAATGACCAAGACCGGATACGAAAGGCTCACATCCGAACTGATTGAGCTTCGCAGCAACGGGCGGTCGGAGATTTCCCGCCAGCTCGAGGAAGCCCGTTCTTTCGGCGACGTCAGTGAAAACGCGGAATACGCCGCGGCAAAGGACGAGCAGGCAAAGCTCGAAAGCAGAATTCTGTGGCTCGAATCGCAGCTCAGCAAAGCGAAAATTCTCGATACGTCAAACATCGACGCCAGCAAGGTCGCGGTCGGAACCACCGTTACGATCGAGGACATCACGAACAGGGAGCTTTTCGTATACACCATGGTCGGATCCGAAGAAGCGGATCCCAAGAACAAGAAAGTCTCCATACACAGCCCCGTCGGCCAGTCCGTCAGCGGCAAGACGGTCGGAGACGAGGTGCAGGTCAAGGTTCCGCGCGGAGTCCGATACCTTCGTATTCTCGATATCACCGTTCTCTAGCGGTTCCGGCTCCGAAGGACGCGCCCCTTTTCTCAATCATCGTCCCTGGCGGGGGCGTCCTTCGGCGGATCGAACGGATCGTTCAGGTTCTTGCTTCCGAAAGAAACGGGCTTTTCGGGGAAGGCCGTCAATGTTACGCGCAACCCCATCCAGTCATCGTCACCCTTCCGGTCATCCCGATAGACGAATTCCCACGCCATGCAACAGTCGTTCCGGTAAATCAGGCGATACACCAGTTCGCCCATCGTCGAATTCGCGAGGTCGTACCCTCCGCGGAGAGAGAACGCCCATGCCGACGAAAGAGACACGTCCACGAGCTGGTGGATTTCCTCCCGCTCCTCGTAGGAATCCCAGTACATCGGAGACTCTCCGCTCACCCATCTGCGGACGTAGGCGGTCCCGAAGCTGATCGTCCCTCGGCCGTACCGGAATCCGACGGTCGCTTCGCCGATCTTCTGCACGTCGTACGGATCGTCATAGCGATAATACCAGTACGATCCGCTCCAGAAAGCGCGCACGTTCCCCTCCGACTCCCCGTACAGTTCAACGCCGGCGCCCTTTCTGTCGGCATTGATCGTCGTTCCTCCGGAGATTTCCTCGTAGCTCCCGGCGGTCGCCTTTACGCGCCACCAGGACCAGTCGAGCGCCGCATCCCGCCACCACGGGCCGACGATGGAGAACTCGGGGTCGCGCCACAGGACGCTCTTGTACGTGACGCCCACGCTCTTTTCAACCTCCACGGCTTCCCGCTGGGACCAGATCAGCTTCGCCTTCCAGTCTCCGGAGCGCGTGAAGAGCCCCCACGTCGGTCGATATGCCTTCTCCTTCGTCGTCTCTTCCCACGTGTAGGATGTCGTCGCGAACAGCGTGAGCGTTTCGCCGACATTCTGCTCAAGGGAGATCTTCCACTCTTCGTCGATCTTCTCCCAGTACATGGCGTCGATCGTCACCTTGCCCGTATCCCACGCGATCGGGCCGGAGATTCCAAGCCCGACCCCTTTGTCGGACGTTCGCTCCACAAGCGGCATGAATGTCGCATCGACGGATCGCTCCTTCCGGTCCAGGCGAACGACGTAATCGAAGGGATACGAAAACAACAACGTATCCCCGATGTAAATTCTCGGATTCCTCGCAATGACCTTTTTCCCCGGAATCAGGGTCACCCGTCGCGTTACGAGCCGGTAATGCGGATGATCGAGGGGGCACGTCGAAAAGGAAGCCGATTCCCACTTTCCGACGGTCTCGCCGTCCTTTATCGCGGAAGCGGCCGCCTCTTTTGAAATCCAGCCCTTCTGGATGGCGATCTCCGGGGGAGCGACCTCGACGTTCTTTCCCCGGATGAAAAGAGCTCCTTCGCCTGCGGGGGCGTACGCAGTCGCATTTATGAGAACTCCCGCGCGGGTCTTGAGGTTATACCGAAGCTGATCCCCCTCCAGCGTTTTCCCCTGAGATACGACAACGATCTTCTTGCCGGGGAGCGACCGGGCGGTGACGATATTCGTCCCTGCGTCGACATCAACATGTTCGGCGCTGATGCGAAGGGTTCCGTACCGGAGAAGCACGCCGCCCTCCGCCGTCGCCGTTCCCCCCGCTTCGTCGAAGGTGACTTTTTCGGCGTCGAGGGTGACCTCCGTACCGGGCTTGAGGACTTCTTCGGCGAACGCATACGGAGCTCCGGGAAGAACCATCGCCTGCGACAGAAGAAACGAGAAAAAGATCATTCCGGACACGGAAAAATCACGCATCCGCCTGTGTGCGCTTTTCATCAGCGTAAAAAGCGATCTTCGTCGTCCCACGTCAGTATGGCTCCTCCCTCGATCCGGAACTCCCCGTCAAGAGACGCGCTTGCGGAATGGCCGCGCAGAGACCCGTTCGGGGAGAAAACCGCAATGCCTTCGGGAAAAAAGATCTCCCTCGACCCGTTCTTCCACAAAGCCCGCTTCGCTTCAAAGCGAACTACGTCGCCTGAGACCCCGCCGGAGGATTCCGGAGGGGGCGTTGCGTCGGCCGATTCCGCGACGTACCAGATTGCGCCGCTGATATGATCGAGCGTCGCCTGTTCGGACACCTCTTCAAAGCGCGCTTCGGGCGCGACGAATTTCATGCGCCGCCCTTCGGGCCACTCTCCAAGCAGGTCAATGGACGAGAAAACGACGCCCGATTCGCCCCGTTCGGCTCGATCCACGGACCCTTTCCAGAGAACGCCCGAGAATTCGCGTTCGACGCCAATATGTTCCACGACCATGGCGGGAAGATGCGCGAGCCCCTTCCGCACCATGGTCGTCTGCAACGAGAGATCGTGGACCAGTCCCCGGGCGTACATGACGACGGCGGCGACGCCCAGAGCCGCGAGCGCCCATCTGGTGATTCTACCAGACAACACTCCAGCTGTGCCCTTCCTGCGTCAACGTAACGATCCGGCTCACCAGGGTGCGCATGAGGATGAACTTCTGCGAGGCGATCACCTTCGCCCTGTTTCCGTCAGACCACTTCACCTTGTATCCGTCCTTGAGCGCCCAGCGCATGGACGAGTCAATGGTGTCGCGCTTCAGCGCCTGCACGGAGACGGTCTTTTGCGACGCTTCGGAAAGAATCGCGTGCATCCCCTCCGCGTCTCCGGCCACCCACTTTGAAAGGAACGCCTCAAGAGCCTTTTCCCTCGAACGGTAGAGGTTCTTCCGGTCCGCTTTCTGTTCTCCGCGCGGGGAGACGTCTCCGGAAGTTCGCTCTTTCGAGCCCGGCAGAAAATCCGCAAGAGCGCCGACATCGCCGGACCGGACATCCGCTGCCGGTTCCGGCGTCGGGACGGGCGGAACCGGCGGAACGGGAGAAACCGGAGGCTGCGGACGTTCCGGAGCGACCGGTTGTTTCTTTTCGGACTTCGGAACCGGCGGCAGCGAAACGACGATCCCATCCCTGGAGCCGCCCGTTTCGGGTTTGCCCTTGTCGCGGGCCTTCGGGGCGGGGCCGGCGTCTTCCTTCGCGAGCGTGTCCGCGACAGCCTCCCCGGTCCCGTTTCCCGAACCGTGCGCCGCAAAAGCGAATTCCTGTTCTCCGCGAATGCCAAGTCCCTTGACCATGACGACAAAACGCTTGTCGGGCTGTTTGGGAAAGAAGACGAGTCCCTGAACGACCCCGGTGAGCGGTTCGTCGAATTTTTTCTCGTACGACGTCGGGGCGATCGATTGTCCGTCGGGGAGAGAAAGCAGCACCGAACCGGACAGCGGGGCGAGAGAAAGCGGCTTCGGACCGAACGCGTACACGGTTACCAGGAACGGCTCGGTCTCCGCGATGCGAAGCTCCTTGACGAACGACCGCCGATATTCGTCCTTCTCCTCCTGCGACATCCCGGACCGCGACGCCTCCGCTTCCACCCACGGCGTCACCAGCTCCTCGGGATAATGCACGACCCAGACGATGCAGTCCCTCCCCCAATGGAAGGACGTCCATCGTTCAAGGATCGCCGTCGCCTCTTCCACCGGACTCTCGGCGGCGAAAACCCCGTTCGGAAGGAGCAACACGCAGAGAAGGGCAAGAAATTTCCTCAGAGAGAACATGAAAATCACGATCTCCGTTCGGCCGTTCTTTTCCGGCGCTGCATCAGAGCTTGTAGTCGATGATCGCGGAAACGCCGACGCCCTGCACGCGGCGGAAGCGCTGCAACGGGTTCAGCGCGTCGATCGGGATGAGAATCTTCACGCGTATCCTCCCCATAAAGGTCACTTCGAGCTGCGCCACGGCCTTGCACTGGTCCACCGTTCCCTTCGGTCCGGCGACCTGCACGGCGCCGATTCGGGTTCCAGAGCCGAGCGAGACGATCGGAACGACCTTCGTCTTCCCCTGCACCTTCGCGCCCTTGTTCAATGTCATCGTGTTGATGAAATCGTCGAGCGGTCCTGCGACGTTCTCGACGAGAAATCCGCCTCCGACCACCCCGATAAGGTCGCCGAGATCAATCGCGGATGCGGTTCCTCCGAGAAGGCTCAAGGCGAAAAGCACTGCAATCGTTCGTTTTTTCCATGACATATTCATTGTCCCTCACTTCCATGGATCATTTCCCCATCACATTCGTTTATTTGCTGCGTGCGGGATCTTCTCCTCCGCGCTCCACGGGCGTCGGCTCCGCATCCGCCGAGGCGGGAACGTCCGGAGCGCTGTTCTGATCGCGAACCACGCTTTCAAGCCCTGCAGGAATCGGGTATCCGGACGCACGGAAGGCGCCGACGGTCTGGACGTATATCGGGGTTCCCTCGGGGATTTCCTTCACGTTTCCCCTGACGAGGAATCCGCCGGCAAGCCCCAGCGGCCCGAGCAGGATCGCGCCGAGGAAGCTCGTCCCCGCCGCGGCTATCTGCGCCGATTCGGCCTGGGACGCCTTCTTCGCTTCCTCTCCGATCGTCACGGGGATCTCTTCCGGCCCAAGCGGAAGGAGTTTTTCCATGACGACCTTGACCTCCGCCGCCCGCCCGAAACTTCTCGGTTTGGACACCTCGGTCACCTTTCCGACGATCCGGGAGCCACGGCCCGCGACGAGATGCGACTCGACGACGACATCCTGCCGAAGCGTCAGCATCACTTCGTCTCCGACCTTGGATGTCGACGGCGAAAGCTTTCGTGCAAGCTCGGAACGCAAAACAAGGGCCGCCGGAACCTCGACGTCCTTCCACTGGACCGCCTCGGATAGCAGCAGGGAAAGCACGCGTTCCAGGCGCATGGACATCGGTTTGTCCTGGAGCGACGTTCCTTCAAGCTGCGTCTCCAGCGCGTCGATCCGCTGCGCGACGGCGTCTCCCGAACGGATGCGCTGCGACAGCACCCACTCCGCAACAGCGAGCTTGAAGAGCAGGGAAGGCTGTCCGGCGTTTCCCTTCTCGAGGAACGAGACAAGCGCGGTCTGGCGATCGGAAATGCTCCCCGGCAACCCGCGCCCGAACAGGTCCTTTTCGATGCCGTTCAGACGATCGATGAGACCGCCGCCCTTCGTATCCCCGTACACGATCTTTTCGGCCCGCGCCAGGATCTGGAACGTCGACGGCGGATTCTCTTCGGCCCGGACGAGTGTTCCGGAAAGAACGAAACTCCAGGCGAGCAAAACCGCCGCCAGGACGAAAAACCTCCGGACCATTCCACCTCGCGCATCGCTGCGGGACCATTCCATATGTATCATCCTCTCGCCTCCCCTTCCTGATTTCGAACGCCCGTATCTTCCCGGCTCCGATTCGCCGCGGCCCCGACGAAACCGACGAAAAGCGGATGCGGTTTGACGGGACGCGACCGGAATTCGGGATGGAACTGCACCCCGACGAACCAGGGATGATCCGGCAGTTCGATGATCTCAACGAGATTCTTTGCGGAATACACGCCGGAAACGATCATGCCGGCGGCCTCAAGCCGCTTCCGGTATCCGTTGTTGAATTCGTACCGGTGCCGGTGACGCTCCTCCACGCGGGCCATCCCGTACAACCCGGCGGCAAGAGTGTCCGGGACGAGATCGCACGGATACACGCCGAGACGCATCGTTCCTCCCATATCGGACACGGCGATCTGCTCCTCCATGAGATGGATGACCGGATTGACCGCGCCGGGATCAATTTCCGAACTGTGCGCGCCCGTCAGGGAACATACGTTTCTTGCGAACTCCACCACGGCGACCTGCATCCCGAGGCAAAGGCCAAGATACGGGATGCGTTTCTCGCGCGCGTACCGGGCGGCCAGAATCTTCCCCTCGAAGCCCCGCGCCCCGAATCCGCCGGGAACCACGATTCCCGAGACGCCGGAGAGGACGTTCTCCGCGCCCTTTTCTTCGATTTCCTCGGCCTCGACGGACCGGATGGAAACGCGGACATCGTGATGGACCCCGGCATGGTGCAACGCTTCCACCACGCTGAGATACGCATCCTTGTGGTTGATGTATTTTCCCACAAGAGCGATCTCCACCTCTCCCGAAGGGTGACAGTACCGCTGCACGACCCGCTCCCAATCGGAAAGGTCGAGAGAGACCGGCGTCTCGATCCCGAGGCGCTTCATCACGAGAACATCGAGCTTCTGGGCGTGGAGGCTCAGCGGAACCTTGTAGATCGTCGGCTCGTCGAGCGCCTGGATGACGGCCTCCTTCGGCACGTTGCAGAACAGGGCGATTTTGTCGCGCATATCGTCGCACACTTCATAATGCGACCGGCAGACGATGATATCCGGCAAAATGCCAATGCGCCGGAGTTCCTGGACGCTGTGCTGGGTGGGTTTCGTCTTGAGTTCCTGCGCGGCCTCCAGAAAAGGCACGAGCGTCACGTGGCAATACAGGACGTTCTCCCGTCCCACGCGGGAAGCCATCTGGCGGATCGCTTCGAGAAACGGCTGACCTTCGATATCCCCGACCGTGCCGCCGATCTCCGCGATCACGACGTCCATCTTGTCGGCCGAGCGGAGGATTCGTTCCTGAATCTCGTTGGTGATGTGCGGAATGACCTGCACCGTTCCTCCGAGATAGATTCCCCTGCGTTCCTTGGAAATCACGGCGGAGTAGATCTTTCCTGTCGTGACATTGTTGTCCGAGGAAAGGGACTCGTCGATGAAACGCTCGTAATGCCCCAGATCAAGATCCGTCTCGGCGCCGTCGTCGGTGACGAACACCTCGCCGTGCTGGAACGGATTCATCGTCCCCGCATCGACGTTGATGTAGGGATCCAGCTTGATGATGGAAACGCGCAAGCCCCGCTTTTTGAGCAGGACTCCCAGAGAAGCAGCCGTAATCCCCTTGCCGAGGGAAGAAACAACTCCCCCTGTTACAAACACGAACTTCGCCATCGGAAGGCCCTCCATCCCTGCGTGGGTTCAAAAAAAGAATAAGGACCAGGGATATCTCCTTGGTCCAGTGTACTCAATTCGCTTCAGGATGTCATGCGAAAATTGCCTAACGCAACAACTTGAGCGGATTTATCGGTCTGTTATTCAGCCGCACCTCGAAGTGAAGATGCGTTCCTGTCGCCCTTCCGCTGGAGCCGACGGAGGCGATCACGGTCCCCGGAGACACCGACTGTCCCTGGCGGGCGTTCAGCGTCTGGCAGTGCGCGTAGAGAGCCGTATACCCGTTTCCGTGGTTGATGACGACCGTTCGGCCGTACCCGCCCATCCAGCCGACATACACGACCTTGCCGGCCTTCGCCGACTTGATCGCACGTCCACGGGGCCCCTTGATGTCAAGTCCCGCGTGGAACTGTCTCCTCCGCGAAATCGGATGTCGTCTCCATCCGAAGGGGCTGTTGAGCTTTCCGATCACGGGCCATTTGAAGCTTCTGGAGAACGAGCGTTCCGCCTTGACGACCGGCTTCGCTGCGTCGTCATCCCCCGATGTCGTGGCTTCCGGAGCCGCGCCGGGTAGGAACAGTTCCTTTCCGGCAACGAGCGACGTCAGATCGGCTCCCGCGTTCACGGCGCGGATTTTCGCCGCGGCGATCTTGAACTTTTTCGCGAGCGACTCGACCGTCTCTCCCTTTTTGACAGCGACGAAGATACCGTCCTGGTTCGGAATCCGCAGGGCCGCTCCGGGTTTGAGAACGTCGGGATCTTTCAGCGCGTTGGAACCGAAGATCGTGTCGATCTCGACGTTGAAACGGTTCGCGATCGACCAGAGGCTGTCGCCGGGGCCGACGATATAGGTCGTCACATGAAGCGGTTTCGCCTGATCCAGTTTTTCGGCGATTCGGGCCTTCCGCGTCCGGACTTCCTCGAGCGTCGCTTCGACGCTGTCGTTCGAGTTCGGAACCAGCAGAAGCTGTTGACTCGCAAGACGATCGGGACTCTTGAGTTCGTTCGCCTTTACGATGGAGTCGGAGCGGACACCGTAGCGGATCGCGATATCCGAGAGCGTCTCCCCGCTCCGGACCGTGTGCTCGACCCAATCGGCCCGGACGGGATGAAGGACGATCTCGTCGCCATCCTTGTCGTCGGATACATCCTCGAGCTCGTCCAGTTCGGGCAATTTCGATCCTTTTTCCTCAGATTTCAATTCTATGACGTCGTAATCGGGAATCGTCGTCTCGGAGAAGGGCGTGATTTCCGGCTTGTCTCCGTCGGGAAGCCTCTTCAGATCCGGAGAAACGAAAGAAGAGGCGTTCGATATCCCGAGATACGAGGGGAGGCCCGATTCCTCGCCGGCGGACGCCGGCAGCTCCCGTGAAGAGACCGTCTGAACCGTCCCGGCGGCGAAAAGCGGAGAAACATCCGCAGCCGCTTTCCCGGACGCAGTGACGTCGGTTCGCGATGCAGCCGGCTCCTCCACGCGGGTGCGTTTATCGGCCGGAAGCGTTACGACGAGCGGAGCCTTTTCCGGAACCGGCGACGGCGACGCGGGGGCAACCCTCGGAGTCGCACGCAGGGCCGATTCACTGCCGCGCTCCGCAAGAGCCGGCGCGCCGGTTTCGGCGAAAGCCGCATCGACATCGTCGGGAACGAAGACACGGTTCCCGGGATTCGACGCCCCGTCCCGCACATCGAGGTCTTCGTGAAGTTCCGGCTTCGTATCCGAAACATCAATCAGAATAAAGCGAGAATCCTGAACCTCCGGTTCTCCGGAGGATTTTTCATGGGGAAGTTCCCCCCATGCGACCATCGCGTGTCTGTTTCCGGCACTGACGGCCAGAAGAATTGCGGCGCCTACCATAAGAAAAACAACCGTGATAAAACCGAATCGTCCTTTTCCCCGGGGAGCGACCGGGGCCTTTTTCGACGATTTCTTCACGCATCTCCCTCCTTTGATCCGGATGCAGTTACGCCGGAAAAGTTCCGGCATCCGTTCCGGGATCTAGGCAAGCTTGATGGACATGAAAAACTCTCTGTTCGATGCAGACTGCTTCAGTTTATCTATGATGAGGGACAGCGCCGCCGATTCATCCACACTGACGATGCGGCGCCGGAGAAGCCAGAGTTTGCCCAGGTCTTCCTCGCTGAAAAGGAGTTCCTCGCGCCGGGTTCCCGATTTCGTGATATCGATGGCGGGAAAGACTCTCTGTTCCGCGAGCTTTCGGGACAGGTGAAGCTCCATGTTGCCCGTCCCCTTGAATTCCTCGTATATGACATCGTCCATGCGGCTCCCCGTATCGACGAGGGCCGTTCCGATGATCGTCAGGCTTCCGCCCTCTTCGATATTCCGCGCCGCCCCGAAAAAGCGCTTCGGAAAATACAGCGCAGCGGGGTCCATGCCTCCGGAAAGGGTTCGTCCGGAGGGCGGCACGACGAGATTCGACGCTCGCGCAAGGCGCGTAATGGAATCCAGAAGAAGGACGACGTCCTTGCCGGCTTCGACCAGACGCTTCGCCTTTTCCAGCGCGAGGTTGGCCACCCGCATGTGCTCGTCGGCCGGCCGGTCGAACGTCGACGCAATGATCTCGCCGTCCACGGAGCGAGCCATATCCGTCACTTCTTCGGGGCGCTCGTCGATGAGAAGAACCATCAGGATGATATCGGGATAGTTCTGCGTTATCGAATTTGCGATTCGCTTGATCAGCGTGGTCTTTCCGGCTTTCGGGGGTGAAACCACAAGGGCGCGCTGTCCCTTGCCGATCGGGGAGAAGAGGTCCACGAGGCGGGTGGAAATTTCCTTCGGGTCCGTTTCGAGCGTCAATTTCTCGTCCGGGAAGATCGGAGTCAGCGCGCCGAACTGCGGGCGCTTCCTCGCCGCTTCGGGATCGGAAAAGTTGACCATTTCCACCCGGAGCAGGGCTTCGTAATGCTCCTGATCCTTCGGGGGCCGGACAAAGCCCCAGATGACATCTCCGTTCCGCAGACCGAAGCGCCGGATCTGCGACGAGGAAACATACACGTCGTTGTCGCTGGGCAAAAGCCCCTTCGGACGCAAAAAGCCGTATCCTTCCGCCAGCACTTCGAGCGTCCCTCCGCCGAAACGGAAGTTCATCGCGTCCGCCTGTGACTTCAGGATCGCGACGATCAAGTCGTCTTTCCGAAGAGACGAAAATCCGGAAACGCCAAGATCCTTGGCGACCTTGCGAAGGTCGGAGATGATCTTCGGCGCAAGGCGCGAATAGGAATACTTCGGACGGGGCGCATTCCTGGAATCCGCCTCCCCCGCGGTTTCCACGACAACGCTCGCGGCGGGCGTTTCGCAGGGAGGTTCCACCTGAACTGCGACAAGCTCCTGCGTCTGATCTACGGGAACAGCCTTTTCCGCTGCCTTGGCCGACCTCGACGACCTGGACGAACTCTTAACCGCCATGATTCTTCCGGTACCGATTCCAGTCTGTCATAAATGATTCGAGACCCCTTTCGGTCAATGGGTGAGAATAACACTGCCGGAGCACCTTGAAGGGCACGGTGGCGATGTCCGCTCCGGCGAGCGCGCACTCGAAAATATGCCGGGGGTGCCTGATGCTGGCAGCTATGACCCTCGTATCCAGATCGTGGACCGAGAACAGCTCCGCGATATCCCGCACAAGTCCGACGCCGTCCTCGCCGATATCGTCGAGACGACCGACGAACGGACTGACATAGGACGCCCCCGCGCGAGCGGCAAGCAATGCCTGCTGTGGAGAAAAAACGAGCGTGACGTTCGTGGGAATTCCATCCTGGGAGAGAGTCCGTACGGCTGCGGTTCCTTCCGGAGTCATCGGAATCTTGACGACGATATTCGAAGCAAGCGACGCCAGCTTCTTTCCTTCCTCGATCATTTCGTTCGTCGCGGAAGACGTCACTTCCGCGCTGACCGGGCCGTTCACGAAGCCGGCGATCGACTTCAGAAGCTCAAAAAAATCGTCCTCTTCCCGCGACACCAGACTCGGATTGGTCGTTACGCCGGAAATGATCCCCCATGATTCCGCTGTTCGTATTTCGTCGATATTCGCCGTATCAATGAAAAATTCCAATCTATCCCATCCTTACTGAGAGATCGCTCGATGTACATCCGCTATCGATCGCCGGAGACCGTAAAACGTCCGTTCCATCGTATTCTGGAACCCGTCGCAATCCGCACCTCATACCCGCCCGAGGGAAGCGGAAGAGCCTCCCTAAGGCTCAAACACAAACATTTCGTCCCCACTCCCGGAGTAAGGACGATTTCTTCGCTTTTAATAAGAGCACCGTCATGAAACCAGAGTATTTGCGCCGCACATCCGTTGTCGAGCGTTTCATAGCGAAATCTGAGACACAGAACCCGCGTGTTTCCGGGAAAAAGAGAAATTCCTTCCCGTACATCGGGAGGACGCAGTGTTTCGTCCCTGATATCCACACTATGAAAAACCAGACCGTCGTCTGTCGATCCCCTGTCGCTGCACCGGATGCCGACGAAGGAAGAGACGACGAGCACAATGACGCTTCCGATGAGAAGAAAAAAGAAGAGAAACCCGTT
>CAZVUT010000022.1:4225-25502 GCA_964630155.1 uncultured Synergistaceae bacterium | reverse complement strand
GATCGTGAAGGGGCCGATGATCCTGACGATCCATCGGATATGCGGTCTCGGCGCGGTTGGGTTCGGCCTGACCCACGGGATGATCTATCTGTTGTATCTGCGATAACGGAAGGGAGGAGTTTCACAATGCGGTCGATGTTGAAAGCGATGTTCTGCGCCCTGCTTCTGATGGTCCTGTGCGTTCCGGCCTTCGCGCACCCCGCCGATAAAGTCCTTCTCAAATGGGAGGCCGACACGGAAACGCTCGATGTCCTGGCGGCGCATCCGGTATCGAATCCCGCGCGGCATTACATCGTGAGCATTATCGTGACGGTGAACGGCGCGAAGGCGGCCGAAAAGGCCTACACCGCCCAGACGGACCCGACGGGAACGCACGAACGGTTCGTCCTTTCCGGCATCAAGGCCGGCGCGGTCATCGAGGTCACGACGCGCTGCAACGTCTCCGGTACGCTGAAGGAAACGATCACGCTGTAGCGGGAAGCTGCGTTCCGTCCGTCACCCGCCGCCGCTCCCCGGCGCCGCGAGGATCGTCTGCGCCTCGTGAAGTTCGTGTTTGTTCGCGATGATCATCAGCGTATCGAACGCTTCGATAACCGTGTTTCCCCTCGGGATGATGAATCCCTTGCCCCGCCGGATCAGCAGGATCAGGACGCCGTGCGGCAGTGAAAGCTCGGAGATACGCCTGCCGACCACGGCGGCGTTGGGGAGGATGTCCGTTTCGCGCGTTTCGTTCAGCATCCCGCTCTCGGTCTTTTCGAACTCGAGCGGATATCTCGGTCGGGAAACGAGCGGCTCGTCCACCTTCAGCCGCCGTGCGACCGTCATCAGCGATTTGCCCTGAAGCAACACGGACGTCAGCACGATGAAAAACACCATGTTGAACAGCACGTCGGAGCGTTCGTACCCCGCCGTGAACGGAATCGTCGCAAGAACGACCGGTACGGCCCCGCGCAGCCCGGTCCACGCTATGAGCGTCCTTTGCGACATCGTGAACGAGCTTCGCAGGAGGCCGATATAGACAGCGACGGGACGCGCGACGAACATCAGGAACGCGGACACGAGCAGCGCCGGGAACGCGATTGCGGGCAGGCGGGAGGGGAACACCAGCAGGCCGAGCACGAGGAACAGGATGATCTGCATCAGCCAGCCGATGCCGTCGTGGAACCTCGCGAGCGTTCGCTTGTTGACGAAGTCCGTGTTTCCGAGAACGATGCCGCACGAATAGACCGCAAGAAAGCCGTTTCCGCGGAGGATTTCGGCCCCGCCGTACGTCAGGAGCACCAGGCTCATTCCGAGGACGGGATAGAGCCCCTCGAATTCCAGCCGCACGGTGTCGAAAAGCCGCCCGGCGAGAAACCCGATCGCCGCGCCGACGAGAATGCCCGTCGTCATGCCGATGACGAGCGAAGGAAGCAGCGACAGCCATGATTTCGATGGGTCGGAGATCAGCCCGATCATCGCGGAGGTCAGGAATACGGCCATCGGATCGTTGCTGCCGGACTCGAGCTCCAGCAGCGGCCTGAGGTTCCCCTTCAGCCCGACTCCCCGGGAGCGCAGGACGGCGAAAACCGCAGCCGCGTCGGTGGACGATACAATGGAACCCAGAAGGAGCCCTTCGTACAGGCTGAAGCCCAGCACCTTCCAGACGAACAGTCCCACAAGGACGGCCGTGACGACGACTCCGAGCGTCGCGAGCGTGACCGCCCTCCACAGGACGGGGCGGACGTCCCGCCAGTTCGTGTCCATGCCTCCCGAAAAGAGGATATAGGCCAGCGCGAACGTGCCGACGAGATTCGCGACCTCGGCGTTGTCGAAATAGATGCCTCCCGGCCCGTCCGCTCCCGCGAGCATTCCCACCGCCAGAAACATGAGAAGCGCCGGTATGCCGAATCTCTCCGAAATCTTGCTCGCAAAGAGGCTCAGGAAGACGAGAAGTCCGACCGTGAAGACGACGAGATGCGGCGTCATCGGAAGCGCTTACGGCTCCTCGTCGGGCGTGTTCCGCAGGTCATCCAGCCAGGGCGTCTCCTCGCCGTCGCTCGGAGCGCGATAGTCCCCGCGGGGCGACAACGAGCCGCCGGAGCCGACCTTCGGTCCGTCGGGGACGCAGGACCGTTTGAACTGGCTGAGCTTGAAGAAACGAAGGATGAAGAGCGCGAGCCAGTGCTTGATTTCCGCGAGCGTGTACTGATGCCGCGTCCCCGGAAGAATCTCGGGCCATTCCCCGATAGTGCGGTCATGCCACGCATTCCATGCGAGAAAGGCCACTTTCGAGGGCAGGAATCCGTATCGCGTGATGTAATAGATATTGAAATCCTGAAGTTCGTACGGCCCGACGGCCGCCTCGGTGCTCTGTCCGGGCTTGTCGCTGTCCGTTCCCGGAACGAGTTCCGGGCTGATCTCCGTATCCAGGATGTCGTACAGAACGGCCGACGCCTTCAGGCCGAAGATGTCGCTCGCGGCGGCCCATCGGATCATGTACTGGACGAGCGTCTTCGGAACGCTCGCGTTCACGTTGTAGTGCGACATGTGATCCCCGACGCCGTAGGTGCACCACCCGAGCGCGAGCTCGCTCAGGTCGCCCGTGCCCACGACCAGGGCGCGCCGGAGATTCGCGAGCCGGAAGAGCGTCGAGGTTCGCTGGCCTGCCTGGACGTTCTCGAAGGTCACGTCGAACACCTGCTTCCCGGTCGCAAACGGGTGGCCGATATCCTTCAGCATCTGCATGCACGCCGGACGGATATCGATCTCGCCCGCGTCGACGCCGAATGCTTCCATCAGTCGCGTCGCGCTGTCGCGCGTCCGCGTCGACGTCGCGAAACCGGGCATGGAGTACGCTCCGATGTTCTTCCGGGGCAGCCCGAGAGCGTCCATCGTCCTCGCGCATACGATGAGCGCCTGCGTTGAGTCGAGCCCCCCGGAAACTCCGATCACGAGATTCGACACGCCCGAAGCCTTCATGCGTTTGGCGAGTCCCTGCACCTGGATCTCGCAGATCTCCGAGCAGCGTCGGCCGCGAAGCGCCGGGTCGAGCGGAACGTACGGAAAGCGCGGGATCTCCCGGACCGGCGGAATCCGGCCCGTGGGAACGCGCAGCGGAAGATTCACGGTCCTGTACGCCGAAACGTCTCCGTCCCCCCTGAAGCTCGTCATGATCATCCGGTCCCGCGAGAGACGGTCGACGTCGATATCGGTGACGGCGATTCCCGGCTTCCAGGAGAACCGTTCCGTTTCGGCGAGCATGACGCCGTTTTCGGCGATCATCGCATGGCCGTCCCAGGCGAGGTCCGTCGTGGACTCTCCCGGTCCGGCCGCCGAGTAGATATACCCCGCGATGCAGCGGGCCGACTGGTTGGCGACGAGGCTTCTCCGGTAGTCGTCCTTGCCCGTGGTGATATTCGATGCGGACAGGTTCGCGATGACGGTCGCCCCGCCCAGGGCCGCGCGGCTCGAAGGCGGAACCGGCGTCCACAGGTCTTCGCAGATCTCGCAATAGAGGCGGAAGCCGGGGAGGCCGTCCGTTTCGAACAGGAGGTCGGCGCCGATCGGAATGTTTTTCTGCCCGCACAGGTCGATCGAATCGACGGGAAGCTCCCGCGCGGGGCGGAAATGCCGAAGTTCATAGAATTCGCGGTAGTTGGCCGGGAAGCTCTTGACGGCGACGCCGGCGATCTTCCCTCCGCAGAGGACGACGGCGCAGTTGAACAGCGCGTCCCGCACCTTCAGCGGAGCCCCGACAATCACCGCGGCGTCCGTCAGGGCCGTCGCGTCCGCGACCGCCCTGAGTCCGTCGAGCGTCGAGCGCAGCAGCGCGTCCTGAAAAAAGAGGTCTCCGCAGGAATACCCGGAAATTCCGAGTTCTGGGAAGACCGCGAGGATCGCCTTTTTCTCCTGCGCAACGCCCGCGAGTTCGATCGTCTTCACGGCGTTGAAGGCCGGGTCGCACACGCGGACCTCCGGAACGCACGCCGCGACGCGCACGAAGCCGTGGCGGTAGATATTCATGAACTCCTTCCGGAGAGAACTGACATCCACATCGGGGATGCGCATCTTTCCCGCGAGGGACGAAAAGGCCGAGGCGCCGATCCGGAACTTCTCGTCCTGTTTCAACGTGTTGACCGTTTCCGCGCTGATTCCGAGGTCCTTCACGATCTCGGAAACCGATTTTCCTTCGGCCGCAAGCCGTTCGAGCTCCTTACGGAAATCCGCGCTGGTGTACCGCGACTCCTTCGCCTCTCCCATACGAGACGCCTCCCCCCTGCTTTCCCCTTCATTGTCACGGCGCGTCCCGTTTCCGTCAACTGCCGGGAAGAGGGAAAAAAGGCTCCGCCTCGCCTGCTTCGCGAAGCTCGAACGCAGCGTCGAATACCGGCAGCCGGTGATTTTTGCGGAAGATCAAGAAAAGGGCGGAGGGGATCCCCTCCGCCCGTGTCGTTCAGAGCCCCTTCTTCTCGAACCACCGGAAGAGCGCGAGCGTTCCCGCCACGAAGACCGCGATGACGATCCAGTGATTGACGCCAAGAACCTGCGGAATCGTGATCTTTCCGTAGTCGCCCCAGGTGAGGACCGTATTCTTCATGAGCGGGTAGATTTCCGCATAGATTCCCGCCCCGACAAGCATCCCGGCAAGACCGAAGACCGTGTCGAGCCGCCCTTCGCCGAGAGCCCCCATCGCCGTTCCGGGACAGTACCCGAAAATCGCCCATCCGACGCCGAAGAGCGCGCCGCCGATGACCACGCCTCCGAGAATCGTCGGCTTTATCGACAGTTTCGCCATGCCGAGGTCGACGAGAAGATACGTCCCGATCATCGCGACGCAGATCGTAGAGAGCATGAACTTGAGGATCGTCATGTCCCGGAGCCGAAGCGCGGCGAGCTGTTTGTCGTAGCGGATCACACCGGCGCGCTGCAACAGGACGCCGAAGACGATTCCCGTAACGAGCCCCATGATCATATCGTGACTCATGCCTCGTCACCTCCGTACAGCATCCCGGCTACAAGAACGCCGACGATGAAAAACATCGCGAGCGCGATAAATCCGCTGACCGCAAGCTGAAGCGACCCGCTCAGCCCGTGACCGCTCGGTCAGCCGTCCGCAAGGCGCGCGCCGATCATCGCGACAATGCCGCCGACAAACGCGGCGACGCCTCTCTTGCCTATGCCCGGACCGAACCGTCCCCTCCACATATCCGGAACGAAACGCAACGAAAACGTTCCGGACAGCAAGGCCGCAGCGAGCGCCCCGATGAAGATGCCGATCACGAACATAAACTGCCAGTCGATCTTCGGCGCTTCCTTCATGAAGTACGCCATCTGGGCGACGCGCTCGGGGCCGAAGGCTTTTTCCACATACCCCGCAGCCCGGACAAAGGTCGTCGACGCTCCAAGATACTTGCCCGCAAACGCGACCGATGCGACCGAGAGCAGCCCTGCAAGCGCGCCGGAGACATACGGGTTCCATAATTGATCTTTTCGGTCAGCCATCACCTTCACCTCTCTTCTCTGCGTTGCTCCGATTGTTCCTGAATACGCAAAGGGGGCCCGAAGAGGCCCCTTCTTACACATCAGCGCTTGCCGTACACGTCTTTGGGATTCCACTCTTTCCAGACGTTGCCCACGAGTCCGATCCCCGGCTTCAGGACCTTGCCGCCCGGTTTCCAACCCGAAGGCGTCACCTCTCCGCCCTTGGTGTTGCGAACGTGCTGGAAGGCCTGAATCTGCCGCAGCGTCTCGTCGACGTTGCGCCCTACCGGAGGCGTCAGGACTTCCATGCCCTGGATCACTCCGTCGGGGTCGATGAGGAAGCGCCCGCGGACATCCACCCCCGCGACCTCGTCATAGACGCCGTAGGCGCGACCGATCGCGCCGCCGCTGTCGGACGCCATCGCGAAGGGAACGCCGCCCTCGACCATCTTCGACAGTTCGACGTCGTTCCACACCTTGTGGACGAACTGACTGTCGACGCTGACGGAAATAACTTCTGTTCCGAGAGCCTGGAATTCCGGGTATTTATCGGCGACCGCCGATACTTCGGTCGCTCAGACGAATGTGAAGTCCCCGGGGTAGAAGCAGACGACAACCCACTTTCCGAGGAACGATGACAGCGACACCGGTGAAAAGCTTCCCTTGTGGTACGCAGGCGCCGTGAAATCCGGAGCCTTTCTTCCGACCATGATCGTCATTCCCTTCGCCTCCTTCTTCTGTTCTTCCCGAGCGCCCGTTTCGGCGCTCTCCATCACGGCGACGACCGCCGCCGGCCGCTCGCAACTCGCCTTTCCCTCCTGCATGTGGAATCCCTCCTTTTACTTTACGAAATTACTCCATATGGGTATTATACATCAAACATCCGGAAAGAAGAAACCCCGGTGTTACGGTTTCGGGTTCTGTGCGCCCGTTCGTTTCAGATAGTCGCCGACCGACTCCCGGATCTTTTCGTCGTTGACTCCCGGCAACTTCTTGATCGAAACATCCCGGGACACGGACTCCGGAAGCCCCGCGGCCGAAATGAAGACGTCTTCGGGCAGCTTCACGGCCTTCGCGGCCTGTGCGATGGTCATCCATCCGAAGATCGACTCCGCCGGGGCGCTCTGCGTCGTCTTCGGCGATGCGTAGGTCGCCCAAAGCCCCGTCGCCCTCGCGCCTCCCCAGACGCCGAGAAACAGCGCGACGCCGAGAAGTCCGACGAAAACGACCGAATGGCCGCTCCGGGCGGTCCCGAAGCGCAGCGTATCCGGGACGGCGCAACGTTCGGCGCACTGTCCGCACGCGAGGCATTCGGCGCTCGTCACGACCGGAACAGACTCTGGATCGAGTCCGACGGGACATGCGCGGCCGCAGGCATGACAGTTGACGCAGCGGGCTTCGTTCCGCCGTATCTTCACGAGGCTCAGCTTCTGGATGATCGCAAGAACGCCTCCGAGCGGACAGAGATAGCGACACCAGAAGCGTTCGATGCCGAGAAAGCTTGCGAAAATCACGGCCCCGAAGAGAACCGAGAACCCCCACGGGCTTTCGGCTATTCCTTCGAAACCGGCTGACAGATGCATCCAGGCAGCCCAGGGATCGAGCTCCCTCCAGACCAGCGTTCCCGTCTTCCACGTCAGGAAGATGATGATCCCGAGCGTGAGATACTTGAGATACCGGGCGGGACGATCGATCACCGCCGGGAGGTCTCGTCTCCGGAGCCCGACTTTCCGCCCGGCGGAGGCCGAGAGTTCGCCGATCGTCCCGAGGGGACAGATCCAACCGCAAAAAACGCGTCCGACGACAAGCGTTACGAGAACAACGCCGACGAACAGGACGAGGGCGCTCGGCGCGACGCGCCGCAGCCATTCTCCCGAAGTGAGGAAGATATAGAGGGATTCGAGGCCCCCGAACGGGCACAGCGCGTCCACGGTCGGAACGCCTCCCGGGCCGCCTCCGAGCACCTGATGCCGGTATCCCACCCACGACATGAACGCGAGAAACCCGAGCTGAACTGCAAGTCGCACATGTTTCGACTGCATTCGTCTCCCCTCCCTCGTCTGCACGCCATCGTGCATCTATGATACGCTATTATACAAGAACAATTTCAGCGACGATGCTTTGCGAGACAGCGCGAGCCGGAACCAAACGGCTTCCACGGTCGATCCATTCGGCCCTCACCCCCTGTCGCCTGTCTTCTGCGCGTTTTCCCTTTCGTCCATGGGGACACGAAAGGGAGCCCATCCGGGCTCCCTTTCACGAACATCAGCCCGGCAACGCTTCTGATCACGCCGCAGGCCGCTTTTTCTCCTGTTCAGTGGTCGCAGACATTCGCGCCGCACGTGAGCGTCCCGGCCAGATATTCGTGGACGACGTCCTGGGGCTTACCGGCTGCCGCTCCAGTGAGCACGGTGATGCCGCGCTCACTGAAAAGCGCCTGGGCGCGCGACCCCATTCCTCCGGCGATGATCGCATTGACGCCCTTTTCCCCGAGCCACTTCGGAAGCAAGCCGGGTTCGTGCTCCGGCGCAACCAGCGTTTCGCTCGACGTGATGATCTTCGTCGAATCGTCAACGGTAAGCACAACGAACTCCGGCGCGTGGCCGAAGTGCATGCAGAGCATTCCATTCGCTACGGGTACGGCTATCTTCATGTGCGTAGATCCTCCTTAAGAATCTGTTTGTATTTTGGATCGCTTTCGGACTTCCGGGCGTCACTTTTCAGCGCGCTGCAGAGAGCGCCGAATATCGACCGGATCTCTGCGGCGGCGGCGCCCTTGTCGTATTCGACGACCGTAACGCCGCGAACCTGCGCCTCGGTCACACCGGAATCATACGAAATCCTCCCGAGTGCGACAACTCCGTTCCGGGCGGCGAGCCGCTCGATCCGAAGCGCCATCGCGGGATTGATATCCCACTTGTTGACACACAAATACGCGGGAACTTTGAAATGCTGCGCGAGTTCCAGAACGCGGCGCATGTCGTGCTCGCCGGACATCGTGGGTTCCGTGACAATCACGGTCGCATCCGCTCCGGTCAGCGACGCGATAACCGGACAGCCGACCCCCGGAGGTCCGTCCGAGATCAGCAGTTCCCGTTTTCCTTCCTCAGCTTCGCGGCGCGCCTCCCGGCGCACAAGGCTCACGAGTTTGCCGGAATTTTCGGCCGCCGCCCGGAGCCGGGCGTGAACCATCGGTCCGAATCGCGTCTCCGAAACGAACCACTCGCCGCATTCCCGTTCCGGAAAATCGATCGCTTTTTGGGGACAGTTCCAGACGCATACGCCGCACCCCTCGCAGGACAAGGGATCGATGACGGCGCGCCCACCCTCCATCCGCACGGCTCCGAAACGGCATACGTCGCGGCACCGGCCGCACCCATCGCACGCGTCCGTGCGCACGTTTGCGAGATTTCCCTGGACAAAGATTTCCCGGCGGCGCACCTCGGGAGAGAGCACAAGGTGCAGATCAGCGGCGTCAACGTCGCAATCGGCCATGACGGCATTATGGGCGAGAGCCGCGAACGACGCCGTAACGCTGGTCTTTCCCGTGCCGCCCTTTCCCGAGAGAATGACGACTTCCTTCATAGCGGTTCACCTCCGGCGGCCGCGACAATTCTCGCCAGCAAACGTTCGCATGCCTGCCGGACCCGGCGCACTTCAAGCGCGGGAATCACGCCGCGGGAGTACGCCTCGGCGGCTCTGCGGTCGTCGGGGATGCGTCCGAGTATTTCCGTCCCTGTTGCAACGCAGAATTCCTCAATAAGGCCGTCTCGTTCAGATGAACGGTTGATCACGACCCCAAAGGGAAGCCCCAGTTCGCGAAGGGTCTCTACCGCAAGCGTCAGGTCGTGGAGACCGAACGGCGTCGGTTCGGTTACGAGCGCAACGTAATCGGCTTCTTTCACGGCCGCGATCATGGGGCAGGACGTTCCGGGCGGACAGTCGAGAATGACAAGCTCCTCATCCCCGGCCTTTTCCTTCACCGACCGTATCAGGGGCGGTGAAAGCGGAACGCCAACGTCGATCCGCCCCTGTACGAGCGTGACGTTATTGAGGACGGAACTCGGGCCGGATTCGACAACCCCGATTCTGTTGGGCGATTCGGAGATCGCTTTCGTCGGACACGCAATCGTACATCCGCCGCACCCATGGCACAGCTCTTTGAAAACAAGGGTCATCTCGGGGAGCGACGCGATCGCGCCGTACCGGCAAACTGCCGCGCATTCGCCGCAATGGGTGCAGCGCGTTTCGTCCACGGAAGGAACGGGGATATGGACAACCGTGCTGTGTGTAATGCGGGGGCGCAGAAAAATATGGGCGTTCGGCTCCTCGACGTCGCAGTCGACATACACGACAGGATCTCCCGCGACGAACGCGAGAGAAAGCGCAACGGTTGTCTTCCCCGTGCCCCCCTTTCCGGAGGCCACGGCAAGCCTCATGCCCAGTGTCCTTCTACGTCCGCGGCTTCAACCCACTCAAGTTCGCCGGCCTGAAAGAGACGCAGGGCCTCGGCGACGGACGGCGCGGCGCTCACGTAGACATTGACGCCTGCAACCCTGAGAACTTCAAACGCCTTCGGGCCGCAGTGCCCCCCCGTAATGACGAAACGGGCGCCGGAGCGGATCACGTTTTGCGCGGACTGGATGCCGGCGCCCTGCGCCGCGTTCAGATTCCGGGTGTTTTCAACCGTCTCCCAGGTATTTGTGTCCGGATCGAACACAAGAAAGTAAGCGGCGCGACCGAAACGAGCGTCGAGCGGAGATTCCGGAGTTGTTCCCGTAGCCGTAATGGCGATCTTCATGAATAACGAACCTCCCGTGTATCGAAATGATTCGGGAAGGAGAGCCTGTCGCAAAAGCGGGGCTCTCCTTCCCGATTTTGTTTCGGTTACGCCATTTCCGAAAGGCGTTTCTTCAGTTCAGCGAGATTTTGTTCCATCGCAAGAACCTGATTTTCGAGAACCGACTTCTCCTGCTCCACACTCACCGGAGCCGGGAAGCCTCCCCCAAAAACAGGAGCCGTTCCCCCAAAAAAACCGCGCCCCATTCCTCGGCCCATGCCGAATCCTCTTCCGAAGAACCCTCTGCCCCCACGTGCGTTCCCGGGATATCCCGCTCCGATACAATACCCCATTCCCCGTCCCGTCAAAGGCCCCATTCCCATTGGTCCCGTTCCGTCACCTCGCGGCATGGTGGATCACTCCTTTCAAATCGACGAAGCTTCACTCTTTCGAATCGCCGGCTGCAGCGGTATCCGAACCGTCGGCATTCGCTTCCGGCAAATCGGAAAGCGGCTCGATATTCGACCCTTTCGCCCGACGCAGAAACGCATCCATAGACCGCGACATGTTGCCGATCACCGTCACCCATTCCCGAAGACGGTATTCACCGGCCGAAGTGATCGAATAGACGCGGCGTGCAGGGCCGCTGCCGGAGGTATCCCACTCCGACGCGACGATCCCCTCGGCTTCGAGGCGCTGAAGCACCCTGTAAAGGCCTCCCATATCGACTTCCGCGTCGGTAAGCGAACATTCCGCCATATCGCCCGCAAGTTCGTACCCATGCGCATGCCCTTTCGTTTTCAGGAGAAAGAGCACGACCGGCTCCACAAAACGATAGATATTGCCCATTCCGCACGAACAGGGACTATTCCCATGTCTTCCGCATCGATTCCGTGGCATGTTTCCCCTCCAACCGGCAGTGATGAAGAATTCTGCTTTCACGGCAAGAATAGCACAAGCGCCCTATATATGCAAGTTGCATATATAGGGCGCTTGTGCTTGAGTATCCATATGCCGGTATGCGGAGATTCATGATTTTGCGGTCCTGTTACGAGAAAAAACTCGTAACCTCTTTTTACTTCTGTCGCAATATGCGGGATGCGTCTACGCGCAAGTTACGGAAAGCCGAAGATGACGCAAATGAAAGGCGTGCAGCGGGGGAGCCTTTTACTCGTGCCCGGACAAGTAGCGCCGCGTCAGAGACCGCCAAGCGCCTTCCTGTATATGTTTCTGTCTCTCCCAAGACTTAACAGCCTGATTCCGCCGCTTCGTTTCATTGCCGAGAAGCTGAGCCCCCTGTCTATGTTCTCGAGGACCAGTTCCGTATCCGTCACATACGATCCCGAAATGACATCGATGCCGTAATCAAATAGTTTTTTCGACATTGGAGTCGTCGGACCGAGCATGACCTTGATGCTGTTCTCCGGGCAGAATCTCAGGATCGAAGCGAGCGTGTGATTGATGAGCGTCGTGCTCGATATGGCGATCAGGTCGGATCTGGGAAGACACGCGTTCCCCTCTTCTTCCGTCACATCGCCGGGACGCGGCCGTTTCTCGATAACCCAAAGATTCCCGGCGATTTTTTTCAAATCATCCACGAACGGAAAGTGCCCTATCACCGATACGTTCTTTCCGCGTCCCGCATTGAAAAGAAATTCGGATGCATTCATTTCGTCGCATTCGCCCGGATCGAGTTCGATAAGCGAGTTGATCGCGGCCAACCCGAGAGAGGCTTCCGCAATTTTGTCGGAAACGGCGAAACCCGCAAGTTCATCCGCCGCCATATTCATGTATGCGGTCGCATCCGCCGACGCTCCGATCGCGCCGCACCCGCCCTCGTTCAGAGCGGAAGCCAGACCGCACCGTTTGCTGACGACGGCCGTCCAGAGCGGCCCTCTTCGTATCTCGCCTATCGGGACGCCTTTCTCAAGGCTCGAGATGATATCTTCAAGGATATCCAAAACGGGGTTCTCCCCTTTCATACGGGCATGATTTGCCGCGCCTGGAGGCATCCCTGCGGCGCAACCACTCCACATGCAAAATTTCGTCAATTCTGGAGGAGTTGGTGCAAACTGTCAACTGCGCAAGAAACGACTGTGGCGAAAATGCGACGCATATAGAACGTTCGTTCACGGAGCACAATCGTTTCGATCTGACGCAATGAGATGCTATACTTCAAAAAGCAACTTGGTTGCATTATTGGGGGGGGAGTTCCATGAAACATAAGGTCGGCATCATGCTGTGCACCGTTCTTCTGTGTTTCGGAACCATATCCAGGACCCAGGCTGCGGAACCGGAGGGTGTTGTAGCGGTCTCCGCAGGAATCGCGCAATGCGTCGAGGATATCCACAGGGCGTTTACAGCCGCGGGAAATCCACCGCTCACATTCGTCAAGGAAGCGACCGGGCCGCTTGCGCAGAAGATCGATGCGGGGGCCCCGTACGACCTGCTGGTCGCGGCGGATCCCAAGTGGCCGCAATGGCTCGCGGAACGGGGAAAACTCCGGAATCTCCACCCGTGCGCAAGGGGACATCTTGTCCTCTGGTCGCAGAAAAAAGAGTTCTGTAATCCTGAAACGCTTCAGAATCGGATCGTAGCCTCTCCGACGCCCGAATCCACATCCCATGGAAAGCTCGCGCAGACGTATCTCGTATCGAGGAAGCTCTGGAATGTCGCGCCGGAGAACACGAAACTTATGCTGACAGGCAACGCTCTCCAGGCGGTCATGGCCGTAAAGGCCGGGAGCGCTGAAGTGGCGCTTATCCCGATGAGCCTCGCAATCGAGGTCGGCGGACCGCATGTTGTTCTGCCCGCGGATCCGATCCCGACGGTTGGCGGCCTTCGCACGGCGGAAACAAACCCGAACGCCGTCCGCTTCTGGGAGTTCCTTCGCTCTTCAGACGCCGCAAAGATTTGGGAGCGATGGGGCTTCGAACCCCTGTCGGGGGAATGAGCGCATGTCGACCGGGACTGCAATCGGACGTGTCCTGCGGGAGACGATCCGCCGGCTGCAGGAGACTGAACCCGACATCCTGCGGGAGGAGATTCGCATCCTTCCGCTGGGAGTGAAGGAATCCATCGGATCGCCGAAGCCCTTCACGGACTTCGCGTTGCAACAGGGAGAGGAACGCCTTGTCGAGGCGACCTTCCGCCATAAGCGCGGCCAGGCGTTCACGGGTTTTCCGGACTCGTGGTCCGGGCGCCTGGAAGATCTTCTTCATCTGCCGCTCGAAGAAAGCCGGGAACGAGCATTTTTTACGGCGGGCGTCAACGCCGTGGGGCGGTCGCTCGGATGGGGGGAAAACACGATCCACTGCAGGGACGACGCTCCCGGAAGGTGCGGCGGAAAATTCGGCGCGCGCCTGGCGGAAGATCCGGAGCGAACGGGAAACGTCGCAATCGTAGGGTATCAGCCGGCATTGCTTCAAGGAATTTCGGACGCACTCGGACCGGAGAGGGTCCATGCTACAGATCTGAACCCGAAGAATATCGGCAGGACCGTCTCCGGCGTCACGATCCTCGACGGGGAAAGGGACATCGAACGGGTGGCCGCGTGGGCCGATACGGCCTTTATAACGGGATCGACGCTTGTGAACGGAAGCATCGACAGACTTCTGAACGCATTTCACGGAAAGAGGATTGTGTTTTTCGGCACGACGATAGCGATCCCGGCGCGTCTCATGGGGTGGGAGCGCTGGTGCTTCGAATCAGCCTAAACAAAGAGCCTCGCCGGTTTTGAGACGGTTGAGGCTCTTTTCTTCGTATCGGGGACTGTTTTGTCGGAACCGGGTATTAGCGGTCTTCCTGTTCCGTCAGCGCTACAACGTCCCCCGGCCGTATCACCCCGCCGTGAAGCACTTCGAGAAAATAGCCGACAGAGGGCAGCAGGCAGTATCCCCGGTAATCGTAGGAATGGGGTTCGCCGCGTCGCTTGCCCCGTTCGATCACGCGAAGAACGGTCGTTCCGACGGAAAGGACGGTTCCTGGACGCATGTCCCCGGGCAGACCCCGGACAACGAGGTTTTCGGCGAGGCTTCCGGGGGGGAAGGGAAATCCCGCCTTCGCGGCCGCGGCGTCGATGTCCTCCTGACGCAACAGGCTGACCTGACGCGGCGAAACGCCGAAGTGCGAATCCCCGCGTATCCCCCCGGGGATCAGGAACGCCTGATCGACCGTTTTTTTTGGCTCCCGCCGCGTCGGGCTGACGCATACCGCTACGATCGTTCCATCCACGAGCGACACCTCTTCCCCATAATATCGTCGTTTATCTCTACATCCATGCCCGCATTCCTGTCAAGAACGGAAAAGACCGGGCCCGAATATGAAAAGAGCGCCCCGCTGCAAAAGCGAGGCGCTCTCGTACACTCTGTCGCGACTTAGTTATACGCAAGCCGTGTTTCGGGGTCGCAGATGACGTTCGAGATCGTCTCCTGCCAGGACGGCGAGTCCCATGTTTTCAGGGCCGTGTGGATCGTGAAATATTTCTCCGGGATCGGATGCGTTCCGACAACGACGGGAAGCCGGTACGCCTCCTGGATGAAACGCCGGAAAAAGTCGATCCGGTGGCACGGCGGATACCCGACGACGAGGCCGGTTGCAAGATGGATCACCGTCGCACCGTTCTTCTTCATCTCCGCCGGAGCGTACTCAACATTCCCGCCCGGACAGCCGTCGCAGGTCGTGTAGCCGACAAGCTCGACATCCTTGCCCTTGTAGAGGCTGAACGCTCCCTCCCGGTTGCGCAGCGACCGAAGGCACTTGCCCCCGGCGCAGGTATGGTAGCGGTTGCAGATAAAAATTCCTACGCGCACGATCTCGTTGCCCAACAGAAACCCCTCCCCGAATCGGAATACATACGGGATCTTCCCCGGACTCCGGTTTGTTGAAGCCGACATCCGCGATGCCATGAAACGTCCTTACTTTATACCAACGGGAGCAGTTTGTAACCCCCACAGGGTTTTCTCATCGTGCGAAACGCGACATAATCCCGACAGACGCTCCGGCGTCGCTGAAGATGTGCGATAATACAATAACGAATACAAACATGCGAATATCCCGGAGATGATGCGTCGATGCTCGATTCACTCAAGGTTACGGTACTTGTCGAAGACAGCGCTCCCTACGAGAGTCCTCTTCTGGGGCAACACGGCCTTTCGCTTCTCCTGGAAGCGGAGCGCGAAGGCGACGTCCGGCGAGTTCTCGTCGATGTCGGACAAAATCCCGACACGCTGCTCCACAACGTCGCGCGACTCGGACGTTCTCTTGGAGAAGTCGACGCGGTCGTGCTGACGCACTGCCATTACGACCACACACAGGGGCTCGCCAGAGTTCTGAAGGCGATAGGCAAGACGGAGATTCCCGTCATTGCGCATCCGTCACTCTTCCGCCCGAACTTCATTACAGCCCCGTTTCTCCGACACGTCGGCGTGATGCAGGGCGATGAACCGGAAGACGTTCATGCGGCCGGAGGCCGTCTGTTTCCCGTCGTCGGGCCGCTCCAACTGATGCCGGGGCTCGTCACGACCGGCGAGGTCGCACGCGTGACCGACTTCGAGGAGGTCGGCATCCCGCTATCCACTCTGGACGCGACGGGACGCGTCGTCCAGGACTCCATGACGGACGACCTCGCCGTCGTCGCCCGCGTGAAGGATCGCGGAACGGTCGTCGTCACCGGATGCAGTCACGCTGGGATCGTCAATATCCTGAAAAGCTCGGTGGAAGACGGAGAACGCATCGCGGGCATCGTCGGGGGGCTTCATCTCGTGGAGGCGTCGGACGAGCGCATCGGGAAAACCGTCTCCGCGCTCGCTGCGTACGATCCGTTTCTGGTCGCCGCCGGCCACTGCACCGGGTTTCGCGCCCAAGCCGCGCTCTACGCGAGATTCGGGAAGCGGTTCGCGACCATGGGCTCGGGGACGGTGTTTGTTTTCAGGGCGTGACGAACCGCCCGGCGTATTGAGCCTCAGCGGAGAAACCCGTCACATCGTTGTCCGTTCCCGGGCGATGCGCGCGACCTTAGCGCCGGTCGCGCGCCGGAGGTCGGCAGGGGCCAGAAGCATCTGCACGCCGCGCGATCCCGCGCTGACGCAGATCCGGTCGTACGCAAGAGCGGACTCGTCGAGGACCAGGGGGTAGTCTTTCCGCGCCCCGACGGGAGAAACGCCGCCCCGGACGTATCCGGTCAGCGGGCGGACCTCGGAGAGATGGACCATCTCCGCCTTCTTGCGCCCCATCGCGGCGGCGAGGCGTTTGAGATCCAGTTCTTCGGGCCCCGGGATGCAGGCCAGCACGACGTCCCGCCCGTCGCAGCGCGCAACGAGAGTCTTGAAGACCCGGCAGGGATCGAGCCCGAGTTCGGCGGCCGCGCGGGCGGCCGAAAGATCGTCCTCGTCCGGTGCGTAGGTCCGGACTTCAAGAGCGATTCCCATCCCCTCCAGCTTGCGGATCGCATTTGTCGTTGTCATTCTTCCCGCTCCTTTCATCCGGCGCGCGTCCGCCTCCGGGCCTTGCTGACGCTCTCCGCGCTCAAAGGCTGCCGCCGGCGTTCGTCATGGACGGGTCGCAGGCCGCGAACTTCGATGAACGCATGGCCCCGAAGAATGCGACGCGGGGCTTCGCGCGCGCTGTAGCGACTGTCGCGTACGGCAAAGATCAGGATCGCGGCGCTTCGTGCGTTTCAAAAAGCAGCGTCGCCATCAGAAGGCTCGCCCCGATTCCGATCCAGACATCCGCAAGGTTGACGAAGAGCCCGGGAAACGGCGCAAAGGGGACGGGAAGATACAGAAAATCAGTCACTCCGCCAAGGAGCAGGCGCTCCACGGCGTTGGACAGTCCGCCGGCCCAGAGGAGCAGAATCCCCGTCCGGCCCGGTTCGCGCGCCGGAGCATCCACGTATGTCAGAAAAAGCAGGATTCCGACGCCGCCAAGCCCAAGCAGCCACCCCCACGCGCCGGCCATCCCGAACGCGACGCCGGGATTGAGGTGCAGCGAAAGGCGCGCTCCGAACGGCAACGGAACGGCCGTCCCGGCAAGAAGCGCACGCGCCGCCGCCTTCGTCGTCACATCGAGAACAACGGCGAACAGAAACAGGAACGCGCGCCGGAGTCCGACGCCGTTCGCCCCGCACATTTCGCTGTCCGTCCGTCGCATTCCGGATCACCTCCCGAACTCCGTATCGCTCGTATTTTCCGTTCGATTGCCATCAACACTGCGCTTGCGCGTCGCGCCGCAAAATTGCGCCGGCGCTTTTTATCGTGTACTATTATATATATTTTTAAACGAACCCACATTCGGGAGCCGGCGATGGCGATGACATCTTTCGGGAAATCGCGCGGAGCGCAGAAGAAGGTTATCAGGATCACACCCCAGAAATCCCGACTCTTCGTTCATTATTTCCTCATCGGGATGATCCCTTCGCTTGTGTTGCTCGCGCTTCTGCTCGTCATCACGTATTACGCGCTCCTCCCGCTCGTGGAGCGCAACTTCCGCCAGTCCAAGAACGAAACCTGCCGCACGATCGTCGAGGTCTTTCTGAGCTATCTCCGGTCCAAGAACGACGAGGTCGTTTCCGGCGAAGTCACTCTCGCCGAAGCGAAACGCGTCGCCATGAAGCGTCTCCCGGACCTGCGTTTCGGACCGGGAGGAAAAGACTATTTCTGGATCATGTCGGAAGACGGACGCGTTCTCGCGCATCCGTTCCGTCCCGATATCGTGGGGCATACGCCCGGAGAGATCCCGGGAGCGGACGGCGAGCGGCTTTCGGCGCTGCTCCTCCGTATGGCGGAGACCGGAAGGCTGCCGGACGGGGGATTCATCGATTACGAGTGGACCCTTGTGGACACGCCTTCGAGCATGGGGAAGAAGACGTCCTACATCGGGCGTTTCGAACCGTGGGGATGGCTCATCGGGACGGGGATCTACATCGACGATATCGAGCAGGGGCTTGCGCTCCTGAAACGGAATATCGTTCTGATCGCGCTGCTGATGGTCGCCTCCGCCATGACCGTTTCGCTCGCGCTCTCCGTTACGGCCGCCCGAATGCGCATGCGGGAGGCCGCAGCATCGGAACGCCTGAGCGAAAGCGAACGGCTCTTCCGGGCGCTCTTCGACAACAGCCCGTACGGGATCACGCTGCACCGGCTTCGGGACGGCGTGCTGCTCAACGCCAACAAGGCCTTCTCGGACTTGTCGCTTCGCGACGGCGCCGCGATGCTCGGGAGGGATATTCTCCGGCTCGGACTCTTCGACCCCGAAGAATTCGATACGACCGTCACAGTTCCTCTGGAACGGGGGAAAGCGCTCGACGGGAAACTGATCTCCTTCAATCCGGCGCCGGACGAAAACCGGCTGATGTTGCTCTCCGCGGTGACGATGGAAGCGAACGCGGAACAGTGCGTCCTCATGATGATGATGGACATCACGGAGCAGCACCAGCTCCAGGCGTCCAACCAGGAACTCGAAGCGCTCATCCGCTCCAGGGAGGATGCGCTTGGGGCGCTCGACGAAGCGCTCCGGATCAAGCAGCGGTTTCTCGAGCAGACGGAAAAGCAGCTCGCGCTCATCGGAGCCGTCTTCAACCACGTGGGAGAGGCGGTTTTCATCACCGATCCCAATGGAAACATCCTCTCTGTCAACCCCGCCTTTACACGCATTTTGGGGTACCGGGAGGAAGAGGTTCTCGGCAAAAATCCGCGCGTTTTCAAGTCCGACCGCCATAACCGCGAGTTCTACGCCGAAATGTGGGACTCGCTGATCCGGCGTCAGCGGTGGAGCGGCGAAGTGTGGAACCGCCGCAAAAGCGGCGAAGCCTTCCCCGGCCTTGTGGACATCACGAGCCTGACGGACATCGAGGGCAGGGTCGTCAATTACGTGGCGGTGCTCCGCGACATGAGCGCGCTCCAGGAGACGAAGGACCGCCTGAAGCACCAGGTTCTGCACGACGCGCTCACGGGGCTGCCGAACCGCTTCCTCTTCCTCGAAACGCTGCGCGGGGTGTGCGAACGCGCCCGCGAATCGGGATGCGGCGTCATGGTCGCGATGGTGGGTCTCGATCGCTTCGACGGCGTCAACAAGTCGCTCGGCTACGTTCTGGGAGACCGGCTGCTCCAGGAGACGTCGCAACGACTGAAGACGGCCTTTCCCGAGGACGGCGCGCTCGCCCGCTTCGGCGGCGACGAGTTCATCGTCGCCACAATATGCCGCGACAGCACGATGAACGCGCTCTCGCGGGTGGAACAGGCGCTTGCGGCCCTGCGCGCTCCCTTTTTCCCCGAATCCCACGACATCTATCTCACGGCGAGCGCCGGAATCAGCCTCTTTCCGCAGGACGGAGACTCGACGGAAATACTGCTGCAGAAGTCCTCGCTTGCGATGGCGCGCGCAAAAAAACAAAAAGGGAACACGTACGAGCTCTTCACCGAGGACATGAACGAACTGATCCATGAGCGCCTCAGGACGGAGGGGAACCTGCGCAGGGGAATCCAGCGGCAGGAGTTCATGATGTATTTCCAGCCGAAGATCGTCGTCGGAACGGAGGCGGTCGCGGGCGCAGAGGCGCTGATGCGCTGGAAGACCGCGGATGGGAATATCGTTTCGCCGGCTCATTTCATCCCGCTCGCCGAGGAGATCGGCGAGATCAACCGTCTGGGCGAGTTCGCGCTGCTCGACTCGTGCCTAAAGACGGCCGGTTTTCACGGCATGGGGCACGGAATCACCGTCAGCGTCAACGTATCCTCGCACCAGTTCGCGAACCCGGACTTCCATAATACGGTCATGAACGCCACGGAAAGCGCCGGTCTCGATCCGCATTCGCTGGAGCTGGAGATCACGGAGAGCGTCATCATGAACGACCTGAGCGGCACGGTGCGTACGATGGAACGTCTCCGCAGGGAAGGGATCCGATTCTCGCTGGACGACTTCGGGACGGGATACTCGTCGTTGTCCTACATCCGCAACCTGCCGCTCTCCGGCATCAAGGTCGACAAATCCTTCATCTCGGACATCACGGGCAACCACGAGACGCAGGCTATTTTCCGAATGCTCGTCGCGCTGACGAACGAGCTTCGCCTCGAGATCACCGCGGAAGGCGTCGAAACGCAGGAACAGCGGGATTTCATCGCCTCGCTCGGCAAAGACATCTTCATCCAGGGGTACTATTACTCCCGTCCGCTGCCGCCGGACGACTTCGCCGCGTTCCTCGGACGCACGCGCTGACCTTCGCCGGCGCTTCCCCGGCGCGTGCTACAATATCCGTGAATACAGCGTCCATCACACATTCCGGCGGGAGGATGAGCCACATGCCGTCTCTTTCGATTCGGGGGCTCACAAAGACCTTCGGCTCCCTCAAGGCCGTCGATGACTTCACGCTCGAAGCAGCTCCGGCATCCATCCACGCGATCATCGGCGAAAACGGGGCGGGGAAATCCACAGTCGTACGGTGTCTCTACGGCCTGTATCGCCCTGCGTCCGGAACGTTCCTCCTCGACGGACGCGCCGTCTCGATCCGCTCCCCGAGAGACGCGATGCGTCTCGGAATCGGCATGGTGCACCAGCACTTCATGCTCGCACCGTCTCTTTCCGTCTGCGAAAACGTCGTCCTCGGCGACGAACCCCGACGCGGCTTCCGCTTCGACCGCGAACGCGCGCTGGCCGAGGTTCGCGATCTGATGGCCCGCTACGATATGGACGTCGACCCGCTCGCTCCCGTCAGGACGCTGCCCGTAGGGCTCCAACAGCGCCTCGAAATCCTGAAACTCCTCCATCGCCGCGCGGATGTTCTCATTTTCGACGAACCCACCGCCGTTCTGGCGCCGGCGGAGGTTCTGGGTCTGTTCGATATCTTCCGGACCTTCCGCGACGAAGGAAAGACCGTTATTTTCATCGCGCACCGCTTGTCGGAGGTCCTCGCCGTCTCGGACAGGATCACGGTCATGCGCGGAGGGCGACACATGGGGACGATGGACCGTCCGGATGCGACGCCGGAAATCCTGACCCGGCTGATGGTCGGACGCGACGTGATCCGCCGGGAGCTTCCGC
>CAZVUT010000022.1:0-4125 GCA_964630155.1 uncultured Synergistaceae bacterium | reverse complement strand
GGCATGGCGTTCATCCCCGAGGACCGCATCCGGACAGGGCTTGCGGCGCTCGCAAGCGTGAGCGACAACGCCCTTGCCGGAAGCCAGTGGGAGGAGCGTTTCCGGGCCGGTCCCTTCCGGAAAAACGGCGCCATCCGGCGTTTCACAAGTGCGCTGCTCGCCGGGAACGGCGTCACGGCAGCACACGACGCCGTCCAGGCCGGGACGCTCTCCGGGGGGAACATGCAGCGCCTCGTCATGGGGCGCGAGCTGGAGCACGATCCGAAGTTCCTTCTCGCCGCGCAACCCACGCGGGGCGTTGACGTCGGGGGATGCGCGGACATCCACGAACGGCTTCTCGCGCTGCGCGCAAAGGGACGGGCCATCGCCCTGATCTCCGCCGACCTCGACGAAATCCTCGCGTTGAGCGACCGGATCGCGGTTCTTTCAAAGGGTCGCATCGCGGCCGTGCTTTCGCGCTCGGAAGCATGTCGGGACAGGATCGGAGCTCTGATGCTTTCATGAAGCGGTCGTTCGCCCGGGAACACCGGGACCTGATTCTCATCGTTTTGTCGTTCGGCTTCAGTCTGGTCCTCGGCGGCGTGTTCATCGCGCTCTACGGCGCCGATCCGATCGAGGCGTACGCGAGCATGATCCGCGGCGCTCTCGGAGACGGCGACGCCGTCCTCGTGACGCTTGCGCGCGCCGTCCCGATCGTCCTGGCCACGATGAGCATCGCCGTCGCGTTCAACGGCGGGATGTGGAATATCGGCGCGGAAGGGCAGCTTTTTCTCGGGGCCTTCGCGGCGGCCTGGGTCGGAATCGACCTCGATTTCCTCCCGGGTCCGCTGCTCACCGTCCTCGGCCTCGCGCTCGGCATGGGGGCGGCGATGTTCTGGGCATGGATGCCGGCGCGACTGAGCCTTGACAAGGGGCTTAACATCGTCGTGCTCACGATCATGTGCAACTCCATCGCCATTCTCTTCACGACCTGGCTCGCGACCGGCCCCTACGCGGGCGCCCGCGCGAATTCCGGCACAACGGACAAGATCGCCGAGTCGATGCGGCTGCCGCACTTTCACGCGTTCGGGACGTTGAACTGGGGGATATTCATCGCCGCCGCGGCCGTTCTTCTCGTCGCGCTCTGGATGGTCGCTTCAGTGGCGGGTTACGAGTGGCGCTGTTGCCGCATGAACGCGACGTTTGCGGGCTACGCGGGGATCGACGCGCGGTCGCGGAAGATGCAGGCCATGATGGCGAGCGCCGCCCTGGCGGGACTCGCCGGCGCGCTGCTTGTCGTGGGCGACCACTATCGTTTCCTGACCACCCTCTCGCCGGGCTACACCTGGACGGGCATGATCCTCGCGATGATGACGGCTGACAGGCCGGTCGCGGGAATCGTCGCCGCGCTGATCTACGCCGTGATGAGTTCCGGCGCGCTCGAAATGGAGCTTGCAACGGACATCCCGACCGAGCTGGTCTCGGTCATCGTCTGTTGCGCCGTTCTCTTCGTGACCGCCGGCGTCGCCGTGGCCGACCGCCTCGCGAACCGCATCCGGGAGGACTGACATGGATCTTCTCCGCGCCACGCTCCGGATGGCCGCTCCCCTCCTCTACGCCGCGCTCGGTGGCGCGTGGACGCAGCAGACGGGCATCCTCAACATCGGCCAGGAAGGAGCGATGCTTCTCGCGTCGTTCTTCGCGATCCTCGGCAACTATCATCTCGGCGGCTGGATCGCCGGCGTCGCATGTGCGATCGCGGCGTCCCTCGCGTACAACCTGCTCTTCGGGCTGCTGTGCGTCACCCTGAGATCGAACGTCTGGGTCGTGGGGATGACGTTGAACGTCCTCGCGGACAACGTCGTCATGATCCTGATGAAGTACTTCTTCCACACGAAGGGAGGGTTTCGTGATCCTCGGATCGTTCCGATGCCCGAGATTTCGCTTTCCTTCCTGCCCGACTGGCTCGACGGTCTGTCGATCGCCGTCTGGGGCGCGTTCGCGGTGCTCGCCGTCATGCTGTGGATCGACCGGAACACCGTCTTCGGCATGCGGCTCAAATGCACCGGCGACAACGAGGAGGCGCTCGCGTCGGCCGGCGTCTCCCCCGTGCGGATGCGCTACCGGACGCTGCTCGTGAACGGCGTTCTCGTCGGAATCGCCGGCGCGTACCTCTCGACATCCTATCTTCTTGCGTTCGTCTCGGGAATGAGCGCGGGCCGGGGGTGGATCGCCGTCGCGGCGGTGATCTTCGGAGACGGGAAGCTCGGATGGACTGTCGTCGGCGTTTTTCTCTTCGGACTTGCACAAGCGGCCGGCATTGAACTACAATCTCATGGCTTCTCCAGCCATCTGACGCTGATGCTCCCGTATCTGCTCGTGATCGTCGCGCTGGTTGCGAAACAATGGCGGCTTCCCGGCAGGCTCGCGCCGGGCCGAAAGACCCCGGATTCCGGGGAATCCCACACAAAGAGGTGAGGACCGTATGATGAAACGGCGTGCGGCAATGGTGTTCCTGATGATCGTCGCGGTTGTGGCGTGGTCGGCGTCCTGCTTTGCGGCTGACAGGACGAAAGCGGCGCTCGTCATCGCGGGAAAGCTGGGCGACGCGTCGTTCTACGACTCCGCAAACGCTGGACTCAGGCGGGCGGAAAAGGAACTCGGCGCCTCGGTGAAGGTCATGGAGTGCAACTTCGATCCCGCGAACTACGTCACCTACATCGCCACGGCCGCGAAGAACTTCGACCTCGTGATCGTCGTCGGCTTCGAGTTCATCGATGCGATCGAGCAGGTCGCCCCAAAGTTCAAAAAGACCGATTTCGCGTACTTCGACGTCGACGGAAAGACCGAAAACGTCACGTACGTCGATTTCAAGGAGAATGAGGGCAGCTTCCTCGCGGGAGCCCTGGCCGCGATGATGGCGACGCGCACGGGGGATCCGCTCGTCTCGGGCAAGGCGATTGTCGGAGCGGTCGGCGGGGAGGATATCCCCGTCATCCATAACTTCCTCGTCGGGTACGAGCAGGGAGCGAAGCACATCGACCCGAACTGCAAGGTCATCACGGGCTTCGTCGGAAGTTGGAACGATCCCGCCAGGGGCAAGGAAATGGCCCTGAACCAGCACAAGAACGGCGCCGACGTGATCTTCCAGGTCGCCGGGGGCTCCGGCGAAGGCGTCATCACGGCGGCGAAAGAGGCGCGTTTCTACGCGATCGGCGTCGACTCGCCCCAGGAGCACCTCGCCCCAGACGTTGTCCTCACCTCGATGCTCAAGCGGTTGGACATCGCGACCTTCGACATGATCAAGGCGAAGGCCGAGGGACGCTTCCCGCGCGATACGACCGTCTCCTACGAGCTGAAGAACGGCGGCGTCGACCTCTCCTGGTCCGAAAGCGCCCTCCGGCTCATTCCGGCCGACGTCGCGGCGCGCCTCAAGGCGATCACGAAGGACATCGCCGACGGAAAGATCGTCGTGAAGGAGTACAAATAACCGATGGGAAAGGAGATTTTCATGAAACGCACCGGACGCGCCCTCGGGGCGCTTGCGCTCGTTCTTGCATTCCTGTCCGTCGCGCAGGCCGGAGGCGCATCCTCCGGAACCGTGACACTCCTGTCGATCAACGACATGCACAGCCACATCTTCCCGTACACGATCTCGGTCGAAACGAAAGACGGCAAGAAAGATGTCGAGGTCGGGGGGCTCGCCCGCGCCGCGACGCTCGTCCGCGAGGAAAAGGCGAAGGATCCCGGAAACGTCCTCGCGCTGTCCATAGGAGACGTGAACGAAGGTCCGCTCTTCTATTTCTACCACGGCGAAGTCGAACTCCGGGGGCTCTCCCTCGCGGGATTCGACGCCGGAACGCTCGGCAACCACGAGTTCGACCTCGGTGAGAACGTCCTCCGCGACGCGCTCGCGTGGGCGCGTTTCCCGATCGTCGTCTCGAACCTTCGGCAGCGCGATCCGGACACGAAAACCCCGTGGACGACAAGCGCCGTCTTCACGATGAAGAACGGTCTGAAAGTCGGGCTGTTCGGCCTCGTGCCGCCCGAACTCGCGATGGTCACGAGCGGCAGCGGCGCCTTCCGGGCGGAGCAGGATCTGACGGCGGTCGCCGACCGCATGGCGCGCATTCTGAAAGACAGGGG
>CAZVUT010000021.1:0-26359 GCA_964630155.1 uncultured Synergistaceae bacterium | reverse complement strand
CAGCGAGCTGTTCCGTCAGCCGTGCTGCTCGGGACGCTTCCATGCGACCGAGAATCGCCGCCCGTGCATCTTCGGGCATCTTTTCGAGTAGCGTGACCGCGAGATCCGGGCGCAATGCCTCGACGATCTGCGCCGCTTTACGGGGGGACATATCCTGATACGTTCTCAGGAGTGTTTCCATGTTATTCGTTTCGTCGGCTGAGATGGGGCGTTTGTCCGGTTCTTTCGCGGAAAGAGCTGTCTCTCTTTTTCTGATCGCCTCGGAACGAACCGTCAGATCGGAAGAAAGAGCTTCAAGAACGTTCTTTGTCTCCGAGATACCCTTTTCGCGCTCGTTCAGTCGTTTTTCCCAGGCTTCAAGCTCCAGCCGGCGCCGCTCCCCGACAGTCATCGAGTAGACGGCGGGAATTCCCATGATCGACGCAAGCGGCTTTCCGACAAGCGGAATCTTCGGAACGACCGGATAGACATAGGGACGCATGTCCCATACCCCTGCCATATTCAGGCCGATCCCGACTCCCATAAGGAGAAGGATCGCAAACAGGCGAAAGGCCCACCGTCGCCCCTTTCCGGATCCCTTCGGGGATCGTCGTGGCTTGGATGAGCCTTCCTCCGGCGCCGAGCGTTCGGGAAGTTCTTCCTGCTCGTCAATGGGCATTCGCTATCCACCACCCTTGAGGCGCCGATACCGCGCCATCACATTTTCAACGTACCGCTGCGTTTCGGGAATCGAGGGGATCCCTCCGGCCGCGTCCACTCTCGCCGGTCCCGCGTTATACGCGGCGAGAATCTTCTCTTTGTCCTCTCCATACTTATCGGTAAGCAGGGAGAGGTATTTTACGCCGCCTTCAATATTCTGTTCCGGATCGAACGGATCGTCGACGCCCATATCGGCGGCGGTTCCCGGCATAAGCTGCATCAGCCCGATGGCTCCCTTCGGGGAAACCGCGTCGGACTTGCCTCCGGATTCCACGGCCATCACCGCGCGAACGAGACTCTCCTCCACGCCGTGCTTTTCGGCGCTCTTCCGGATCGCCTGTTCCCAGGAGTCTTTCGACGCGGCGCCCGAAGAGGGTCGGACCATCCCGGGAATAGCGGCGGGACGCGTCTTCGTCTTTTTTTCCTCTTCTTCTCTTCCGGATTCGACAGCCACAAGAACCTCGGCGAAGACGCGCCCTTCCGCAGGCTTGCGGGACGCGGTCGGTTCACCGATGAGCTCCTGAATCTCCCGAATCCGGGATTGGACACGTTCCAGGTTTCGCGTATCCAGTCGCATCACTCTTCATCCTCCATAGATTGTCCCTGATATCGGATCCCCGCGAAGTCGTCCAGCTCTTCCTGCTCCGACTTTTCTCTCTTCAGCTTCCCGTCATTGACCAGGTTTCCGATAAATGTTTCCATAATCCGGACCTCCTGATGGCGCTCGGTCAAACGCACTTCCGTACAGGCGATCTGTTTCCTGACGGACGAAAGCTGCGTCGTTCGTTCCGTTATGTTTTTGTCGACCGTGTCGACAACCTGTCGCCTGAGCCAGAGATCCATGCAGGTGCATACGCGTCCCGATTCTTCGGAAAAATCCCGAAGCGCGTTCTTCCGTTCGACGTCAAGGCGTTCGAGCGAACAAGCAATGGCGTCCTCGGCCTTTCGCTCATCCGCAAGGCGTTTGCGTTCCTCGTCGCGCCATTGTTCCTTCGTTGAGAGAATCCGCTTGAAGCGGCGAATACGGGCGTTCATTCGGAAAGCTCCTTCCGGCTGATAACGCAGGTGCGTATATTTGTATTAATCGGCAATTGGAGCCAGCGACAAAAGCGTTTTTTCCGTATCCGAGAACGAGAAGGAATCATTGACCTTTTGATGGAGGAATTCGTGAACGCGCGCCAGGTTTTCGATAGCCCAGTCGATTTTGGGGTTCGAGCCCTTCTTGTAGGCGCCGATGTTGATCAGGTCTTCCGCTTCGGAATGCACCGCGAGAAGTTCCCGCACACGTCCCGCCGCTTCGAGATGCGTCCTGCTGACGATGGACGGCATGACCCGGCTGACGCTCTCGAGAACATCGACGGCGGGATAGGAATTGCGCGCCGCGATCCGCCTCGACAGGACGATGTGCCCGTCCAGGATTCCGCGCACCGTATCGGCGACAGGTTCGTTCATGTCGTCCCCTTCGACAAGCACCGTATACACGCCCGTAATACTGCCGCGTTCGCCGGCCCCTGCGCGTTCGAGGAGTCTGGGCAGGCTTTCGAATACCGAAGGCGTATATCCCCGCGTCGTCGGGGGCTCCCCGATCGCAAGGCCGACCTCCCGCTGCGCCCGCGCGACGCGCGTGACGGAGTCCATCATGAGAAGCACGTTTTTTCCTTCGTCACGGAAATATTCGGCTATGGCCGTCGCGGTGAGGGACGCCTTCAGACGGATAAGGGGCGGCTGATCGGACGTCGCGATGACGAGCACGGAACGACGCAACCCTTCTTCGCCAAGGTCGTGATCCACGAACTCCCGTACTTCCCGTCCCCGTTCCCCGACAAGGGCGATGACGTTTACATCCGCTTCGGTGTACCGCGCCATCATCCCGAGCAGTGTGCTCTTTCCGACGCCGGACCCGGCGAATATTCCGATCCGCTGTCCTGTTCCGAGCGTGAGGATGCCGTCGATGACCTTGACGCCTACAGGAAGGGGAGTCGTTATCATCTGCCGCCGCAGGGGATGCGGGGGATCGGCGTACAGGGGGTACACGTCGGTGGCGATGATGGGCCCTTTGTCGTCCATGGGCTCCCCCAGAGCGTCGAGCACGCGCCCGAGCAGGGACTGTCCGACCCGGACGCCGAGAGGGCGATCCATCGAGAGAACATCGCATCCCGGTCCGACATCCTTGAGCGTCCCGAGAGGCATGAGAAGCACCCGGTCGCCGCGAAATCCAACGACTTCGGCCTTGAGCGATCGCGTGCTGTCGCGGAAGCGGATGCTGCAAAGGTCGCCGACGCGAACATCGGGCCCCTGGGACTCGACGACAAGCCCCACGACCTGCACGACCCGCCCGTTGATCCGGACAAGCTGGGAATGTTCGAGCCTGCTTCCGAGGACCTCGATCAGCGTGAGGTCAGTCCTGGTTGGATTCATACCGGATTCCCTCGATAAAGAGCATCTCTATCTCGGAATCGATCTGTTCCAGTTGGGTTCTCCAACGGGCGTCGTAGACTCCGAGGTTCGTCTCGACGATGCAGCTGCCCGGGTCCACGCTCGTATCGGCGATGAACTCCAGGTGTTTTGTCCCCCGAAGGATGTCAGCGTATTCTCCCTGTCGGTCCCGGAGAAGGTCGACGTCGTCGGGCGCGAGATAGACAACGATGCGTTCCTTGTTGCTGACCCGCTGCAGGACTCCGGCGAAAACGCGGAGAATCGTCTCCTGGTCCAGCGTCACTTCTTTGTGAAGCATCCGCTTCAGAAGGTTTTGCCACAGGCGGATGACCTTCGGCGCCAGAAGGCGAATGAGGGAGTCGGTCTGCGCGACGAGAGTCTCGTGAACCGATTCGAGTCTCGATACCAGAGCGGAAAAGCGCTGCGCATACTCCGCGGAGATCTCCTTTTTCGCCTGGATGAGTCCCTCCTCGCGCCCCGACTTCTGACCTTCCGCCCGACCTTCCAAACGCGCTCGTTCAAACAGTTTTCTCGATTCGGACTCAAGTTCGGCCGTCATTTGCCGTCGTTCGCTGTCGACCTGCACGCCCAACTTCGAGATATCCGCCTCAAGACCGCGGATCCTCGACAGGAGTTCGGCGTTTTCCTTTTCCAGGCGCCCGGACTTCGTTTGGAATTCTTTCGCTTCTTTACGGGCGATGTCCAGCTCGCTTTCGGCATAGTTCGTTTCGGCTTCAACCGGAGCATCGGCCGATGCGGTCTCGTCGTCCGTCTTGCCGTCTTCCGGAACGACACCGATGCGAACAGTCTGGGGGAGCATTCGTACGGCGCGCAGGATGTTCCGGCGGAGGTGATTAGACAACCAGTTCCTCCTCCCCGCCCCGGGATATGATGATCTCTCCCGTGTCTTCCAGCGCACGGACCACGTTGACGACTTTCTGTTGCGACTCTTCCACGTCCCGGACACGGACGGGCCCCATGTAGTCCATGTCTTCCTTGAGCATCTCCGCGGCGCGTTTGGACATATTCCGGAAGAACTTGCTCCGAAGCTCTTCCGTGGCGCCCTTGAGGGCAAGCCCGAGTTCTTTCATTTCCACCTCGCGCAGGACTCTCTGGAGCGAGCGGTCGTCCATCTTGCTGATGTCCTCGAAGACGAAAAGCCGCCGCTTGATCTCTTCCGCCAGTTCCGGATCGTTTTCCTCGAGGTGTTCCATAATGTTCCGTTCTGTGGCTCGATCCGCGTTGTTGATGATGTTGACGATGGCGTCGATGCCGCCGGCCAGCGTAAAGTCCTGCCCCATGACGGTGCTGAGCTTGCGTTCGAGCACGCGCTCCACCTCCCGCAATACTTCCGGCGTGATGCGGTCCATCCGGGCGATGCGCTTGGCGACCTCGGCCTGCAAGGAAGCCGCGAGGCCGCCGATAACCTGCGCCGCCCGCTCCGGTTCGAGGTACGAAAGGATCAGTGCGATGGTCTGCGGGTGTTCGCCCTGTATGAAGCCGAGAAGCTGCTGGGGATCCGTATGTCGCATGAAATCGAAAGGACGCACCTGCAACGACGCGGTAATCCTGGAAAGCAGACTCTGAGCGCGCTCCGGACCGAGCGCGCGTTCCAGAATATCGCGTGCGTAGTCCACACCGCCCCGGGACATATACTCCCGGGCAAGAAGCATCTCCTGCGCCTCTTTCAGCACTTCGAGGCGCATTTCGGGGGTGACCTTCCGGAGGTTCGCGATTTCGAGCGTGACGATTTCGATCGTCGAATCGTCCAGCTGTTTGTAAACATTCGCCGCGACCTCGTTCCCCAGTGCAACCATGAGAATGGAAGCGCGTTCTTTTCCGGTCAGACCCTTTCCTCCAGCCTTCGCCATAGTCGCCTCCTAGACCTCTTCAGCGAGCCAGTCCTGCATCAGACTGGCGATTTCTTCAGGTTTCGATCTGGCGTAGGCCCGCAGTTGCTCCTCAAGCACCGCCAGCTCTCCGTGCGCCTCGAAAAGGTCCGGGGAGGAGAGCAGTTCCTGAATCGTCGGGATACGTTTCGAATCCTTGGATCCCGATGCCGCGAGGGTGGCTTTCATTCGCTTCCGGCGCATGTAATAGATCGCTCCAAGCACGGAGAGAACCAGGACGACAACCGCAGCGACCAGCGCAAAGACAAGCTCCATCCGTCGCTGTGCGGCCAGTTGTTCGGCCATCGAATCCGCAAGAGTTGTCGAGAACTTCATCCCCTGTATGACAAGCTGGTCTCCCCGGGCCTCGCGAAATCCGATCGCCGACGCCACCAGCGTTTGCAACTCCTTCGCTCTCGGCTCGGGCAGCTCCCCATCCACGAGAACGGAAGCGGACAGTCTCCGGATGGCTCCGGGAGTCACGTTCTCCTGTTGTTCCCGCGTCGTGATCTCGAAGTTGTTCACGGTGTCGCTCTTGTTGTATTCCGAAGCGCCGGAGCCCTGATTCGCAATGGCGTACCCGGGAATATTCGTCGTCGTTCCCGGCGCTCCGCCAGGCGGCGTCCCCGGTCCCTTGTAATTTTCCTCCGTCAGTTGCTGGCTGCGAATGACGCCCTTTCCGGAAGGTCCCGGGATGAATTCCTTCTGCGTGCTCGATCGCTTGTCGAAGTCCAGATCCACCTTGACGCGGACGACAACCTTCCCGGGTCCGTATACGCGCTCCAGCATCATCCGGACCTTGCCTTCGAGTTCGCGCTCCTGCTGGCGCTCCAGCTCCCGCTGAACAGAGGAAACCGTGTGTCCGTCGCCGGATTTGGAGTATATGAAAAGATCCTGGTTGAGAAGATCCGAAAGGACTTTTCCGGACGAATCCACAACCGTTACGTTATCGGGAGTGAGTCCCTGGACGCTGTGGGAAACAAGGTGGACGATCGCTTTCACCTGGTCCGGCCCAAGTTCTCTTCCGCTCTTGAGGCGGATCAGGACCGAAGCGGTCGAGGGTTGTTGCTGCTCCAGAAAGAGCTTTTGCTCCGGGATGACGATATTGACCTTGACGAAATCGACCGCGTCGAGCTGCTTGATGGTGCGGTACAGCTCCCCTTCCAGCGCGCGGATATAGGTAATCTTCTGCTGGAATTCGCTCATTCCCATCTTTGACGCATCGAAAATTTCGTATCCGACGCTCCCGCCCTTCGGGAGCCCCGCCTGGGCCAGCGCCAGTCTGGTTTCGTACACCTGGGCGCGGGGCAAGAGAATTGCGTTCGCGGCGGGATCGATACGGTAGGGGAGCTTGTTTTCCTTCAGATAGGCAACGATGGCGGCTTCGTCGTCAACTTCCAGTCCCGTAAAAAGCGGATCGTACGCGGGGCGTCCGCCCCAGTAGGCGAGAAGCCCGAGGAGGACGAACACAAGAAGCGCCGCTCCTCCGAGGGACGCCTTTTGCCACCCTTTGAGGGAAGACCAGAAGAACGAGACACGCCCCAACAATTGCCGGATTCGTTCCATACCTCTCGACACCGTCCTCGCCGGAGATTAGACCGGCATTCGCGCCAGCTGCTGGTATGCGTCGAGCAGTTTGTTCCGGACTTCCGAAAGCAGGCGAAGCGCTATTTCCGCCCTTTGAACGGAGAGAACGACTTCCGAAATGTCATCCACGTCGCCTGTAGCCATTCGTTTCATCATCGTGTCGGAGCGTTGTTCAAGGCTGTTGACCTGAATCATGGATTCCTTGAGGAGATCCTCAAACGACAGCCCGGCTCCTTCCGCCCCCTGCGTTCTTTGGGACGTCTTCGGCGCTTCGGAGGACGCTCCTTCCGCGGAATATTTTGTCAGATCCAGATCTATTCTCGACAACAACAGTCCCTCCCCGTCTGTGGATAATCGCGCATCTTAAAAATTCTACCACATTACCGGATAGTAATATGCAAAGAAGTCCGCCACGACAGCATTTCGAGTCTTGTGGCGGACTTCTTATAGGTCTTTGGGACTAACCGGCGTTCACTTTGTTCTCATCAATTATCCGCGAAGGATGTCAAGCGCTCCGTTCCACATCGTCTTCGCGGTTTCCGAAACGGCAAGGTTGGCCTCGTATGCCCGGCTCGCCACCATCATATCCGTCATTTCGCGAACAACAGAGACGTTCGGAAATTCGACGTACCCGTCTTCGCGCGCATCGGGATGATCCGGCTGATACGCAAGTCGGGGCGGCTGCGTATCTTTCGCGATCTGCGCGACGCGAACGCCCCCCATGGGGCCGTCAAGCTCCCGGTCGAGCATTTCCGCGAATATCGGCACTTTTCTCATGTACGGACCGCCTTCCGGCGTCCGCGTGGTGTTGACGTTCGCGAGATTGGCCGAGATCGTATCCATCCAGAGGCGATGCGCCGTCAGCGCGCTTCCCGCGACGTCGATGCTCCGAAATATTCTCATCCTAATTGCCGCCTATCACATAGCGCAGCATTGCGCCCTTTCGGGCGAGAAAGCGGCTCAACGCGCTGTAGGACATCCTCGTTTCGGTGAGAACAGCCATTTCGCGCTCAGGATCGACCGCATTCCCGTCAAGCCGATAGGGCTCGTCCGAAACCCGCGTCTCCGCAGGAATGACTTCGTCGACCGAAAGCGGGCCCGAAGGGATATGCGTGCGACTGGTGACGACCATCGGCAGCTTTGACGGTCCGTTAACCACTTCCCGCAACTCTTCCTCGAAAGAAACCTTTCGACCGGCATAGGCAGGGGTGTTCGCGTTCGCGATATTCTTCGATGACGACTCGAGTCTGCGGGACAATCCCTGCATCCCCTTCGCCAGAACCGATACCGTCAGATCCCCGTACATCGAACACCCTCCCCTCAATGCTTCCTGATATTTTTCGGCAGGTTCGGCTTCCGTCTTGAGGCCGAATGTCAGTCTTTCTGATTGATCCCGAGTTCCTCGACGAAAAGCGGGCTCAGAACCTTGATGAACGTCCCTTTCATGCCGAGGCTGCGGCTCTCGATGATGCCGGCGCTCTCCAGCTTCCGGAGCGCATTCACGATGACGCTGCGCGTCACGCCCACGCGGTCCGCCACCTTGCTGGCGATGACGACGCCTTCGCTTCCGTTCAGTTCCGTGATGATGTGTTTCACGGACTCGACTTCGGAATAGGAGAGGGCGCGCATGGCCATCTGCACGACGAGCCGTTCGCGCGCGCGTTCTTCGATGGTGCGCGTCCGGTCGTGAAGGATTTCGATTCCGACAAGGGTGGCGAGATACTCGGCCAGCACGAGATCCTTGACGTAGAACGGCTTGAAGAACCGGGCGAGGAAGAGCGTCCCGAGCCGCTCGGCCGAACCGTAAATCGGGACGTAGAGCAGATGTTTCTCCGGCTCCGTTTCGTCGGTCTTGTCGTCGAACAGATAGGCGTCGCTGTCGCTCAGGATGGACTCCCTGTGCTGGTTCGCCTTCTCCACGAAGGATTCGGGCATATAGCCGCTGTCAAGGAACCGGGCAAGCTGTTCCGAATGGTATTCGCTCACCCAGGAATGCCCGAGGATCTTGCCTTCCCTGTTGATCAGGTAGACGTTCGCGGTCGAGAACTCGCACAGAAGCTTTGCGAGCTTGGCGTAGTCCGGCTTCGTCCCTTCGCGGCGGCTCTGGAGCGCCCTTCCGACCAGCCTCGTCTTTTCCAGAAGATCCTTCATTGACGGGTCTTCCATGATCACGGTCGGTGTTTCAATCGATTCATTCGCTTTTTTCATACTGATTCCCTCCTGATGCGCCCTGCGCATGGTATTGTTATCGTATCTGTATGGCGGACCTACAGGAGGTACCGCCGAACATCACTATCGCCAATGAGCGGTGTCAGACGGTCGCGAACCATTTCCTCGCCGATGGTGATTTTTTCGTCTTTCCGCTCCGGAGCCGTGAAGCTGATCTCGTCGAGGAGATACTCCACCATTGTGTGAAGACGCCGCGCTCCGATATTTTCCATTTCGCCGTTCATGCGTTCCGCAAGATGTGCGATTTCATGCACGGCGCTTTCGTCGAATTCGAGCGTCACGCCCTCGACGGAGAGAAGCGCCTGGTACTGCCGGATGAGACTGTTTTCGGGCTCAACGAGAATCCGGGCCAGATCGTCACGCGTCAGGGCCTGAAGCTCGACGCGGATCGGGAAGCGCCCCTGAAGCTCGGGAACCAGATCCGAGGGTTTCACCGAAGAGAACGCCCCCGCCGCGATGAACAACATATGATCCGTTGTCACGGGACCGTACTTTGTCTGTACGGTCGTTCCCTCGACGATGGGCAGAAGGTCGCGCTGGACGCCCTCACGGCTCACGTCCGGCCCGGATCCGCCGCCTCCGCGCGCGACGATCTTGTCGATCTCGTCGAGGAAGACGATTCCTTCTTCCTGCGCTATTTCGAGCGCCTCCCGCGTCACGGCGTCCATGTCGATGAGCTTTTCGGCCTCTTCCGCCCGGATAATGCGGCGTGCGTCGGCGACGGAGACTCTTCGTCTTTTTGTTTTTTTCGGAAGCAGATTTCCGAGCATTTCGTTGATATTGATCCCCATCGAGTCCATTCCGGCCCCGCCAAGCATGGGAATCGCCACTCCGGAGGACTCCGAAACCTCGACTTCAACTTCCCGGTCATCCAGCTTTCCTGCGCGAAGCAGGGAAAGAAGCTTCTGACGGGTGCTTTCCCTCAGACGTTCGTCCTCTTCCGTCGGTTCCGGCTCGGCGGGTTCCTGCTTTCCGCCCGTGAAGGCCCGGAGAAACTCGGGAACGCGCGTCTTCTTCTCCGGCCGCGGGAGAAGGATGTCCACAATGCGCTGCTCCGTCCGTTCCGCCGCGGGATCCTGGACTTCCTCGATCCGGCGTTTCTTGACCATTGCGACCGCGGCGTCGGTCAATTCCCGTACGATGGATTCGACGTCTCGTCCGACGTACCCGACTTCAGTGAACTTCGTCGCCTCGACCTTCACGAATGGCGCGTTCACCAGATCGGCCAGTCTGCGGGCGATTTCCGTCTTTCCGACACCAGTCGGGCCCACCATCAGGATGTTTTTCGGCATGATCTCCCGCGCGATTTCGTCGGGAAGGGCGCGACGGCGCATTCTGTTCCTGAGAGCGATCGCGACGGCGCGTTTTGCGCCGCTCTGGCCGATGACATACCTGTCGAGGTACGTCATGATCTCTCTTGGAGTCAGCCCGTAGGCCCCCTGTTCGATCGGCGTCATTCTCCGATCGCCTCCACGGAAATGACATTGTCGGTATAGATGCAGATCTCCGAAGCGATCTCGATCGCCCTGCGGGCGATGCGCGACGGAACCCAGTCGGAAGCTTCGAGCAGCGCGCGGGCGGCCGCAAGCGCGAATCCGGAGCCCGAACCGATCGACGCGGCGTTGTTCTCCGGTTCGAGAACGTCGCCCGCTCCTGAGAGCAGCAGCGTGCTCCGCGCATCTGCCACCAGCAGCATCGCCTCCAGACGCCGGAGAGCCCTGTCGGTCCGCCATTCCTTGACCATGGCCACGGCGGACCGGGTCAAATCTCCGCTATTCTCTTCGAGCCGGTTTTCAAACCGCTCAAGAAGCGTCATGGCGTCCGCCGTGCTGCCGGCGAATCCGGCGAGGACGGACCCCTTGTACAACCGGCGCACCTTCTTCGCTCCGGCCTTGATGATCTGCGCCCCGAACGTGACCTGTCCGTCTCCGGCCATGGCGACGGCGCCTCCGCGCCGGACACAGACGATTGTGGTTCCCTTGAACATTCCTATTCCCCTTCCTTCGCGCGGGGATGAGCCCTGATGTAGCTCTCCCTCAGGCGATCGGCAGTCACCGTGACATACCGTTGCGTCGTGACGATGGACTCGTGGCCCAGAAGTTCCTGCAACACCCGGATGGACGCTCCCCCTTCAAGCATGTGCGTGGCGTAGCTGTGACGCAGCACGTGGGGAGTCACTCCAGGGATGCCTGCCTTCAACGCCGCTTTGTCGACGATTCGCGCCACGGTTCGGACAGTCAACGGGTTCGACCCTTTTCCCGGGAAGACCGGACCGTCGCCGGCGATCTTCCGGGATGCGCCGATTTCGAGCTTCCATCGCTCGAGCGAGCGGACCGCGTAGCGGCCCATCGGGACCATGCGCTCCTTGTCTCCCTTTCCCAGAACGCGGAGCCAGCGTTCCGGCAGATCCACAGCGTCCCACGAAAGCCCGACCACTTCGGCGATTCGCAGTCCGCACCCGTACAAAAGTTCGAGGACTGCGGCGTCCCGCACCGCATGCGCGTCATCGGGAATAGATTCCACCAGACGCTTCGCATCTTCCCGCGAGAGCGCCCGCGGCAATCTGCCCGGAAGCCGCGGACCGGGAACGCTTGCGCTCGGGTCGACTGCGAGCTCCCTTCTTTCGACGAGAAAAGAACAAAAGCTCCGTATGGTCGAAAGTTTTCGGGCTGCGGATGTCTTCGCATACCCATACCCCACGAGATCCCGCAGAAAACTCCGGATCATGCGCGAATCCACATCCTGCATCGAGGTTGCGCCGCGTGCGATAACGTATTCCAGGAACTGCGCGAGATCGATCGAATAGTTCGCGACCGTGTGTTCTGAAGCATTCCGTGCGAAGCGCAATGTATCGAGAAAGCAATCCACTGAAGCCGACAACTGTTCTGGCATGATGATATTTTAGCACCTTTTTCTACACTCTCGCAACTTTTCAAAAGAATGGAATTTATCAATGGGGCAAAACCGTTCCGGCGCAGCGCCATCACTGACGAGCCGCGCTGTACGCGCTCTCCCGCCGGACGACGATTCGATCGGTGTTTCGGGAAAAAACCGGAAGAAGAAAAAAAATACCAGCTAACGCAGTATTCCGTGTGCGCGGATTTCCTCCAGAAACAATCGCAGGGACGCGAGCGCCCGCTCCGAAGCCGCCCGGCACTTCTCAGGCCGTGAAAGCCGCCTGCCCTCCACGGAAGGGAGAATGCCCAGGTTGACGTTCATCGGCTGAAAACGGGATGGTTCGGCATTCATCAGGTAATGGAGCAAGGATCCGATCACGCTTTCCCGCGGCCAAACCGGAAGCCGTTCCGGGTTCCCCCGGAGGAGCGAACAGTTGACGGCGGCTACGATCCCCATTGCGGCGCTTTCAAGGTACCCCTCGACTCCGGTTATCTGTCCGGCCAGAAAAAGCGCTTTCCTTCCCCGGATCCGGAGGCACGGATCGAGCACCTTCGGTGCGTTGACGTATACGTTCCGGTGCATGACCCCGTAGCGTGCGAACTCCGCCCGTTCAAGCCCCGGAATGAGCCGGAACACACGGTCCTGCTCCCCCCAGCGGAGGCTCGTCTGAAACCCGACGAGGTTGAAAAGAGTCCCGTCGAGGTTATCCTGGCGAAGCTGCACGACCGCGAAGGGTTCCCTTTCCGTCCGCGGATCGGGCAACCCGACCGGCCGGAGCGGCCCGAAACGCATCGTTTCCGGCCCTCTTGAGGCGATCACTTCGATCGGAAGGCACCCCTCGAAGTATTCCGGAGCCTCGAAGGCGTGCGGGACGACGCGTTCCGCGTCCACGAGGGCGGAATAAAAGGTCCGGTATTGCTCCTCCGTCATCGGACAGTTGAGATAGTCCGCCCGCTGCCCGTACCGTCCCGCACGGTAGACGATCGACTGATCGATGCTGTCGAGCGTGACCACGGGCGCCACAGCGTCGAAAAAGTACAGGTACTCTCCGCCCGCCGCTTCCGCCAGGGCTGTCGTCATCGCCTCCGACGACAGCGGCCCCGTGGCGATGATGCAGGGTTCTTCGGGGAGCGCGCAGACCTCCTCCCGATGGACGGCGATCGACGGATGGGACTCGATGGCCTCCGTCACGAGCGATGCAAGGAGATCCCTGTCCACGGCGAGCGCCTTTCCCGCCGGGAGCGACGCCTTTTCCGCACACCCGAGAATGAGGCTGCCGAGCAACCGGAGTTCCTCTTTCAGTATCCCGGCCGGACTCGTCGGTTCCAGAGCCCCGAGCGAATTGCTGCATACCAGTTCCGCGAGACGGTCCGTCCGGTGCGCGGGACTTGTCCGCACGGGACGCATCTCGAACAGGTCGACGGACCAGCCGTCGTTCGCGAGTCGCCACGCGGCTTCACAGCCCGCAAGGCCGCCGCCGACAACCGTGACTCTAGACATTTTCGCCGGCCTCGTTCTCCCGGACATTCCCGCAATCGACGCACACGTTTCCCTCCAGGGCGCCGCCGCAGTTGGGACATTTCGGCTTTTCAGGGGCCGTCCAGGAGACGTAATCGCATTCAGGGTACCGGGAGCACCCGAAAAACGCCCGCCCTTTCCTGCTCTTTCGCCGGACGACTTCGCCTCCGTCGGATGCGCCGCATTTCGGACAGGCGATCCCCGTGGAGTGGACGATCGGTTCCGTATGGCGGCATTCGGGGTATCCGGTGCAGGCGATGAACTCCCCGAATCGCCCCCGTTTCTTCACGAGCGGTTTGCCGCACTCGGGGCAGTCCTTTCCGATCGGCTCCGGCTCGGGCAACGGGACACGAGGCGCTTCCTTCGCGCTTTCCACCGTTTTCACGAAGGGATCCCAGAAGGCGCGGATGACATCGAGCCAGCGCGCCCTGGCGCTTTCCACTTCGTCAAGACTTTCTTCCATATGCGACGTGAATCGGGTGTCCACGATCGGAGAGGGGCTCCCACCATCGAAGTATTTCTTGAGGAAATCCGTGACCGTTATTCCGAGTTTCGTGGGTTGCAGGCGCTTTTCCTCGTTCTTTTCGACATAGACGCGATCGTAAAGCGTTTCCACGATGGACGCGTAGGTCGAAGGACGACCGACGCCCTCTTCCTCGAGAACCTTGATGAGCGAGGCTTCGGAATAGCGTGCAGGGGGCTTCGTCCATCGCTGTTCCTTCACGACGTCGCACAGCGTCAGCTGTTCTCCGGCTTTCGCGGCTTTCAGAAGCTGTCCCTTGAGATCGAGAGGCCATACGGCGCTCCATCCGTCGAAACGGAGGCTCTCGCCGAGCTGCCGCAAACCGACACGTCCGGCGTCCGCGTCCAGCGTCGCGTTCTCGACGACGGCCGGCGTCATCTGCGACGCGACGAAGCGTTTCCAGATGAGCGTATAGAGTCGAAGCTCCTCGGGAGCGACAACGCCTTCGAGCGAGGCGGGTTCGATGGTGACATCCGTCGGCCGGACGGCTTCGTGCGCGTCCTGCGACAGGGCTTTTGACTCGAACAGGTTCGGCGTTTCCGGAACGTAATCCTTCCCGTAGCGGGCGTCAACGTAGGCGCGAACTGCCGCCACGGCTTCCGGAGCCGTCCTCAGGCTGTCGGTGCGCATGTAGGTGATCAGCCCCGTCGGGCCGCGTCCGGGAATCGTGACGCCCTCGAAGAGCGATTGCGCGATCCCCATCGTCCGTCGCGGGGAGAAGCCGAGTCTCCGGGAGGCCTCCTGTTGCAGCGTGCTCGTCTTGAAGGGAGGAAGCGGTTTGCGGACGCTCGCCCTCGTGACGTAGGAACGGACGATCAACGCCGAGGCGCGGATTTCGTCCTCGATCATCGCAGCAGTCGCCGCGTCCGGAATGAGAAGCGGCTTCCCGTCCTTCCAGAGGGACTTTCCGTCCAGGCTGTCGGCCCGAAGCGCATACCGGCGATCCCCGGACGCTTCCGCGTCGACGGAAACCATCCAGTATTCCGTCGGGATAAAGGCCAGGATCTCCTCCTCGCGCTCGCAGATGAGCGCGAGAGCGACGGACTGGACCCGTCCGGCGGAGAGCCCGTACCGGATCTTGTTCCACAGGAGGGGACTCAGCGTATAGCCGACGAGGCGGTCGAGAATGCGCCGCGCCTGCTGCGCGTCGACCTTGTCCATGTCGATGCGCTCGGGAGTCTTGATGGCTTCCCGGACGGCGCCGGGGGTTATCTCGTAGAACCGCACGCGGCACGGAGACGCGGGATCGATTCCGAGAATATCCGCCAGGTGCCACGAGATCGCCTCCCCTTCGCGGTCGGGGTCGGAGGCGAGGATGACTTTCGAGCTTTTCTCGGCTATCGCGGCAAGCTCTTTTTTGATCGCGGCCTTGCCCTTGACGAGAATGTACTCGGGGGCGAAGTCGTGCTCGATATCGATCGCCATTCGGCTTTTCGGAAGATCGCGGATGTGTCCGACACTCGCCCGGACCGTATACCCCGGGCCGAGAATTTTCGTCAGCGTCTTCGATTTCGTGGGAGACTCGACGATGACCAGCACCGATCCCGCGCGGGATTTTCCTCCGGTCGCAGCCGCAGTCTTCGTCTTCTCAGACGGTTTCTTCGCGGCTTTCGATCCGGCGTCCTTCACTGCGGGCTTCGCCGTTTTCGCCGGCTTTTTCCGGGCGGCCGGGCTCTTCTTCTTTTCGTTCGTCGCCGTATCGTCTCCCGACTGATTCGGGGACGTCGTCTTCTTCGCCGCCATCCGCTAACAATACCAGCTTCCGCCGGCGCACATGTTGATCAGTTCCATGGGGGCGCCGTGGATATCGAAGGTCCGGTCTTCCATAAACGCCTCGACAAGAGCCGTGAACATCAGCGAATCGATCAGCGAATTCTTCATCCGGCCCAGGTATATGGCCTCCTGGATCGCCTTCTCAAGGACATCCGCGGGGACATCGCCCGTCGCCATGTACCTGTAGGCGAGTCCCTGCGCGTCAATATCGAGGTACTGTCGCTCCAACTTGTCAAGCATCCTCGCGCGGAAAGGGACGAGCGTATCGTCCATGGCCGCTTCATCGCTCCGCCGGCATTCGTGTATAGGCACTCTGCGATCTTCCTTTCATGGCTGTTTCCGGATTCCCGGCGCAGCGCTCCAGCGACCGGGACCGGACTGATATATGAGGGAACGCGCGGCCAGAACTGCAAGGCCGGACAAAACGTCAGCGGCAGTCATTGTACCTTCGGCCGCGATGTTGTCAACCGTCTGATGAACATTTTTTTCGAGAATATGCAGAATTTTTTCCTCTTCGCCGGTCATTCCGTTGCCGATCGCTTCCCGATCCGGCGTCTCCGGAAAGAGCGAAAGCTGCCCGTTCGAAATGATTGACGCGAACTCGCCGATGTCAACGAGCGGGATGGCGCCGTCCGCAATCAGACGATTGCTCCCGCGCCCGCACTCCTCGTCGATCCTGCCGGGTACGGCCCACACGTCCCGCCCGTACTCCAGCGCAAGGCGCGCCGTGATCATGGCGCCGCTCTTCAGGGGCGCCTCGACGACCGCGAGGCGTTCGGCGAGGCCCGCGATGATGCGGTTCCGTCGCGGAAACAGCCAGGTCTTCGGCCCGGTCCCGAAGGGATACTCGGTGATGACGCCCCCTTCTTCGAGGATACGGCGATAGAGTCGTTCGTGCCCCCTGGGATAGACGACGTCCGGACCCGTTCCGAGCACTGCGGCTGTCGTTCCGCCCGCATCCAGGCACCCCTCGTGCGCGGAGGCGTCGATACCAAGCGCGCCGCCGCTCAGGACGGTTCCCCCGATCTGCGCGATCGCGCGGCCAAGGGCCATGCCGACGGCCCGCCCGTACGAAGAACATTTTCGCGTTCCCACGACGGCCGTCGGAGCGGAGAGCGGCCACTTCCCGGCGATATAGAGCGCCAGCGGAGCGTCGGAAAGGTTCCGCAAAGCGTCCGGATACGCCGCATCGTCGTACGTGACGATACGGACGTTCTCCCTGTCGGCGCGTTCCTGTTCCGTTTCGTGGAAGCCGGAAGAGGCGAGCTCCGCAAGCGCCCGCGCGGAGGCTTCGGGGATCCCGAGCGCGGCGCAGGTTTTTCCGTCTCCCCTGAGGATGTCTTCCGGCGATATGTCCAGCTCCCGGCTCCGCTCCCATGCCCTGGCGTCAAGCGTCGTGAGGCCGTTGAGCAGGATCAGCGCCGCCCGGGACGACGTCATACGGGGAGTCCTCCCTTCCGGTAGGCGAGGGCTTCCGCCGCGTGCGCCCGGGAGATGTCCGGCGACCCGGCGAGATCCGCGATGGTGCGGGCGACCTTGAGGACGCGCGAAATGCCGCGTCCCGAAAGCCGAAGGGTTCCGGCGATTCCGGAGAGAAACGTGCGGGCCTCGGTCGAGAGTTCGATGGACTTTCGCAGAAGACGTTCCGGAAGTTCCGCGTTGCAGTGGAATTCGGACGGCTCCCACCGAAGAAGCTGTGCCTCCCGCGCCTTCCGGACCCGCGCGCGTATTGACGCGCTGTCTTCCGGCGTCGTGTCTCCGACGGACATGAGTTCCTCGGGAAGCAGCCGGGGAACGGACACATACATGTCGATCCTGTCGATGATCGGGCCGGAGAGCTTCCGCCGGTATCGATCGACGTCCGAAGCGGAGCAGGAGCACCGCTCGACGGGGTCGCCATACCACCCGCAGGGACAGGGATTGCAGGCCGCCACGAGGAGGACGCGTGAGGGAAACTGAACGCTCCCCGCGGCCCGGCTCACGGTGATGTGTCCATCCTCGAGAGGCTGACGGAGCGCTTCGAGCAAGTCCCGCCGGAATTCGGTGAACTCGTCCAGAAAGAGGACCCCGCGATGCGCGAGCGTCACCTCGCCCGGCGAAACGGAATGGCCTCCGCCGCAGACGGACACCGTGCTCGCGGTATGGTGGACGGCGCGGAAGGGACGGGCTCTTCCTCCGGCGTAGGGCGAGCCGGCGCTGCTCTGGACGAGAAGGGTTTCGAGGAGTTCCGCGTCGGAAAGGGGCGGAAGGATTCCGCGAAGCGCGCGCGCGAGCATCGTCTTGCCGCTTCCGGGCGATCCCACAAGGAGCACGTTGTGATGCCCTGCGGCCGCTATCTCGAGCGCACGCCTGGCGGAAGCCTGCCCGCGGATATCGGAGAAGTCCGGATCGGGACGGACATCCTCATCCTCGGGAGCGACCGGCTCCACGGGCGAAAGGACCGATGCCCCCCGAAACGCGGAGAGGAGCGTCGCCAGGTCCGGAACGGCGTATGCCCGGACGCCGGAAACAAGGGAGACTTCGCGTGCGTTTTCCTCCGGAACGTAGAGAGGGACGCCGAGCTTCCGTGCGAGAATGGCGGCAGGAACCGCTCCCCGGACCCGCCGCAGCCTTCCGTCGAGCGAAAGCTCCCCGAGAAAGAGCGCCCCTTCGGGAACCGAAACGGCGCCGAGCGCCGCCGCAAGCCCGAGCGCGATCGGAAGATCAAGAAGAGCCCCCTCCTTCGGGAGATCCGCCGGCGCGAGGTTGATCGCCACGCGGCCGCGAATCTGGAGTCCTTCCGTCCGGAGCGCCGCGCGAACCCGTTCCCGCGATTCGCGGACCGCCGCGTCCGGCAGGCCGACGATCGACATCGAGAAGAGACCTCCGGTGATCTCGACCTCCGTTTCGACACGGACGGCCTCGATCCCCCGAAGGGTGATTCCGTGGACGGAGCTCACGGACGCCAGACTCCATCGGTGATGTCGCGAAAGTGTTCCACGTTCCACTCCCCTTTTCTGTCAACGGTCATTGCGATGAGGTCGATCCGCCAGGGGCCCTGCCAGTTTTTCGATTCCACGAGGAGCGTTCCCGCGCGGACAAGCTTCCGGATCTTCTTCGGGCCGACGGAATCTTCGGGAGGCATGATCTCTCCGATGCTGCGGACGCGGACCTCGACGACGACCAGTTCATCCGCGTCCATCGCGAGGATGTCGATCTCCCCGCAACGGTTTCGGATATTCCGTCCGAGGATGCGGAACCCCTGACGGGAAAGAAGCTCCGTCGCTTCGTCCTCGCCGCGCCGTCCGAGTTCCAGATGCGGGGCCGTCATGGCCTCGGCCGCATCTCCCGGTCGATGTTGTAGACGAACGCGAGCACGCGCGCAACCGCTTCGTACAGTTCTCCGGGAATATCCTGCCCGATTTCGAGCGCCAGCAGAGCGCTCACGAGAGCCGCATCTTCGACGATGGGAACGTTCGCTTCGCGCGCGATCTCGATGATCCGCTTCGCGACAAAGCCCTCCCCTTTCGCCGTAACGTGCGGCGCCTCGTCGACGCTCTTTTCGTATTCCAGGGCGACGGCCCGTTCCCGCTGTTTCCGTTTCGCGCTCATGCCTGTACGTCCAGCCTCCGTTGGCCGTGCCGGACGGGACGCTTTCCCTGTCGGACGCCGACATGCTGCACCGTCATCGAAAGATCGCCGAGGGAGTCGCGAAGGATGTGCCTCCGGGAGCGGAGCGCCTCGAAGCCGGACATCCGGTCCGCGGACAATGTCAGGACAAGCGATTTCCCGTCGCTTTCGACGTCTCCCTCGACCGGACCGATCGCCTCGCCTTCGACATTGAAGAGCAGACGATAGAAGGGACGCTCTCCGGCCTGTCCCGTCGAGACTGTCACACGGGCGAGCATCGGGGTTCTCTCGTCTCCCGCCGGCCACCACGCGGCGGCCAGCAGCGACGGATCGATCCCTTCGCGGGGCGGACGGGACAGATGGCTGTGCGCGCGCAAAAACGCGCCCACGTCGTCGTCGCCTTCACGCAACGCTTCGATCGCGTTCTTCGGGTTTTCCCCGTCATGCAGCTTTCGTCTGAGATCCTCGCGGATCTTTTTCCACACGGAAGCGACATCCTGGGCGGACATCCCGGAATACTCGGAAACGAGGCGGGCGGCCTCCGGAGAGAGCGGTATCCCTCGCGCCCAGAGTTCGACGAACGAGCCGAGCGTATCCGGATCTCCCCCCGCCCGAAGCCATGCCGTCCGGATCAGGGCGACCGCATCCTGCCGTATCGGCAGGCCGCGGGAAAGAAGTGCGGCGGCGACGTCGCGATCCTGTTCGGGCAGGGAACTCAGGAGAGCGGTTTCCTGTTCGGTGAGGCGAAGGAGCGGCACGTCTCCGCTCGAATCGAACACCGCCCGGAAATGCTGTCCCTGAAAGAGGGGGAGCGTCGCCAGCGCGCGAAGATTCTGGCCGAGAACCCGAACGAGGTACTCCCCGTCCCTGACCTCCAGCACAAACCCTTCGACGGTGCTGCCGTCGGCTATGGCGCGTTCGAGCGCGCGCCCGAGCTGTTGCTTTCCGGACGTTTCGACCTGACGGAGGTTTTCCTGGGAGCCGGGCGACCCCTGAATGCCGCCGATCTGCGCGCTCATGGGCGATACAACCGGAAGGAACGTCTGTGGATGGCGCTCGGCCCGAGACGGGCGATCGCGTCATAGTGGGCTGCTGTCGGGTATCCCTTGTGTTGTGCAAGTCCATACCCCGGGAAGATCCCGTCGAGACAAGCCATCACCCGGTCCCGGAGGACCTTCGCGACAATCGACGCCGCAGAAATTTCGGGAACGAGCGCGTCTCCGTGCGGAATCGCCCGCTGCTCCAGGGACAGACCGGAGATTTCGTACGGCCCGTCGACAAGGACGCAATCGTCGTCACGGGCGATTTTCCGGACGCATTGTCCCATAGCCCAGAGCGACGCGCGGAGGATGTTCATCGAATCGATCCGTTCCGGAGAAGCAGCCTGCGCGGCCCAGCACACTCCAAGGTCGTTCATGAGACGAAAGAGCGCCTCCCTTCGCGGCGCGGACACGCGTTTGGAATCAGCAAGCCCTTTTTCCAGCAGTTCATCTCTCTGGGAACCGGAAAGAATGACCGCAGCCGCGACGACGGGGCCGGCGAGAGGCCCCCGTCCGGCTTCGTCCGCGCCGATGGTCCTCGCCGGCATCACGCATCCTCTTCCGGCGACTCCAGGCTCACGGGACCGAGCGCTCCCCTGGAAAACGCGTCCACAAGCCTTCGTCCGGCCTGCTCTATGTCGACGCGTCCTCCGGCCACCAGACATCCGAGGCGGCGACCGATACGCTCCAACGCTTCGTCGGCGCTCTCTTCCTCGTCCGGAACGCCCCAGGCGTCGAAGATCAGCTTCCAGCGACCGGTCGTTTTCAGAAACGTGATGAGCTCCATTGCGACGACGTCAAATCCGCCGATGACATCAGCTTTGCTGCACCCGAGCCACGCGAGTTTTCGATGCGCGATCTCGCCGGAATGCGGATCGAGAATACCCGGAGAGTCGACGACAAGCAGCCCGCTTCCCTTGTACCAGGCCACACCCCTCGTGATGCCGGGGATCCCGCCGACTTTCGCCAGGCTCTTTCCGACGAGCGCGTTCAACAGGAGCGACTTCCCGACATTCGGAATGCCGACCACGGCGAGTCGAACCTCCCGATGGGGCGGGGCGACCGAAACGAGCGCACGGCGAAGCGTGTCGACTTTCGGCGCAAGCAGATTCAGCGCCCACGCCTTCCCTCCGCGCTTCTCGAAAAAACGGAGCCACTCTTTCGTCGTTTCCTCGGCGGCAAGATCCCGCTTCGCGAGGATCGTCCAGACAAGAATCTCGCGCGACAGATTCCGGACCATCGGCGAAGACGTCGCCTCGGGAGCCCGCGCGTCGCGGACTTCGAGGAGAAGATCTAGTTTTCCCGAAAGTTCCGACAGCTTCCTGGTTCCCTTCGCCATATGCCCGGGGAACCAGACGGTTCGCGCCATTGAAGCCCCCTATTCCATCAGGCCGATACGGTCGAGAGGCCAATACCGCACGAAAGCCGGCCCCCGGACGTTCTGCATCGGAACGAACCCCCAGAAACGGCTGTCCTGCGAGTTCGGCCTGTTGTCGCCCATCACGAAGAAAGAATCTTTCGGGACCGTGAAGGGTATTTTCGGGAAGACAGGACTCTCCGTCAACGTGAACATGTCGCGGTTCCGGACATAGGGCTCGGAAAGCGAGGTCCCGTTCACGATCACCATGCCGTCCCGCACTTCGATGACATCCCCCGGAAGCCCCACGATGCGCTTCACGAAATCGCGCTGCGGATCCACCGGATACTTGAAGACCATTATCTGACCCCTCTTCGGTTCCTGGAACCAGTACCAGAACTTCGCCACGAGCACCCTGTCTCCGGGGAGAAGCGTGGGGACCATCGATCCGCTCGGAATCCAGAACGCCTGCACGACGAACGTACGCAGAATCAGCGCGAGCACCAGAGCCCACAGGATCGTTTCCACAGTTTCCCGCCACCAGGGTTTAGCAACAGCTGCCGCCATTCCGTCCATAACCTCCAATCAAAATCCGCCGGCCCGGCGTCGTGCCGGGGGGCGTTTCCGTCAATACCAACGACTTATACTCCCATTATCCCCCCATTTCAATCCGGAGGAGGCGTATTTCGCACCGAAACATGACAATACGGAGTGACCACGATGTACCGGACCGGCGTTCCCCCTCCCCGCCCAGCGAACGCCATCAGCGTAAACGAAGGAGAGAACGTATTCCAGACAGGACTATACCATGAATCGCGATAGGCGCCCCTGTTGGCGATGAAACACCGTTCATCCGTATCGTAGACCTCCGTCTCGTCCGGATTCGTCCAGAATAGCCGAATCCTGGAGACCGGCTGCGTTCCCGGACGCATGTAAAAATACCGGCCGGTCATTGACGCCCTCATAAACGCCCTCCGCAACCACGAAGCGAAGGCTTCCGACTCGCGAACGACCGGGTGGGAGGGACTCGACGCATCCGTGACCTCCGGCCGCGCGACGAGGCTCATTGTCGCGCAGACGCACAGAATCGCCACAACGATCAGCGTCTCCGCGAGCGTGAAGCCCCGAACAAAAAGAGGGAGCCCCGTCGGAGCCCCCTCTGATCTCCATTTCCCTGGGCTAGACGCCCTTGAGAGCCTCATACCCCAGTTCAAGGACCTTCATGTTCGCGTCCGCAAACTTCGCGGGAGAAAGCTCCCGAACCGCCTCCCGAACCTCGTCGTAGCTCACGTTGCCCACACCGGCTCCGCACATGGCGCCCACGATGAGGACGTTCAGAAAGAGGAAATTGCCGTTCATGTGCTTCTTCAGCAGCTCATATCCTTCGAGAGGATAGACACGGATATCGTGCGCCCGGATATACGCCTTCAGGTGCTCGTTTTCCAGCGCCGCGGCGTCGTGGACGTTCACGATCAGCGATCCGCCGTTCCTCAGGAAATGAAGGTTGCGGACAGCTTCGTTCTGGTCGAACGCGAGCAGGGCGTCCGCCTCGCCCGCTTTCACGAGCGGACTTTTGTACTGCCCGATCTTGAAATGGCTGATGACCGACCCGCCGCGCTGCGCCATGCCATGGACTTCGCTGCCCATGACGCTCTCGCCGCGGGAAAGGGCGATCTTTCCGAGAACCTTGCTCGAAAAGAGGATCCCCTGTCCGCCGATGCCGACGATAACGTATTGCATGAGCTATTCCCCCTCCGTCGCAACGATGGCCCCATGGGGGCAGACATTCCGGCACACACCGCAGGACACGCAGAAGCGTTCGTCGATGACGGCCTTCTTCTTCGTTTCGTCGAACACAAGCCCGGAGCAGTTGAAGAAGTTGATGCAGAACTTGCAGCCGACGCACACATCCTGGTTCACCCGTACGGGAATCACATCCTGTTTCTGGCGCAGCAGCATGCAGGGATGCCGGAAGATGACGACGGCCGGAGTCTGGTTCGCCTTCGCATGCTCCCACGCTTCCTTGATGACGTCCTTTCCGGCTTTCACGTCGTACGCCTTCACCGTCTTGACGAACGAAACGCCGCAGCCGCGGCAGACGCCCTCGATGTCGACGACCGCGCCCTTGTCTCCCTTGCGGAGCTTGTCGCCGACGGCGGGATTCGCCTGTCCGCCGGTCATGGCGGTGATGCCGTTGTCAAGAATCGCAAGCACAAGCGCGTGCCTGTTGTACACGGCGCTCACGAGCCCCGGGATTCCCATGTGGAAGAATGTCGAGTCCCCGATCGTCGCGACGATGGGTTTCGGGTCCATGCCGCTCGCCTTCTGCGCCATGAAGAAGCCGGACGAGATCGTGACGGAAGCGCCCATGTCGATGACGGCGTCCACGCCCTTCTGGTTGATCCCGAGAGTGTAGCATCCGATGTCCGACGGGTTGATCGCGGCGGGCAGGGACTGGCGGATCGAGAAGAAACTCGCGCGATGCGGGCAGCCCGGGCACAGCATGGGCTTTCGCGGCGTGATCCGCAGATCCTCGATCGCGGCCTTGAGATTTGCGTCCGCCGCTCCTGTCTCCTTTTCGCCGAGGACCTTCGCGAGCAGTTCCTCGACGACTTCGGGAAGCAGCTCTCCCGCACCGGGGACGACCTTGTTCCATCGTCCCTGGACCTTTGTCCGGTTGGGAAGCTGCATTTCCATGACCGGGTAGGTTTCCTCGAGGATGAGCACTTTCTCGTGACGGTCAATAAAGTCCGTCACCATCCGAACCGGAAGCGGATAGGGCGTTCCGATCTTGAGAACGTCGATATCGTTGCGTTTCCAGCTTTTGAGGATATCCATCACGACGGAGAACTGCACGCCCGACGTAATCACGCCGAGTTTCGCCTGTCCGGCCGCCTTGACTTCGTAATTGTACCGGGCATAGTCCGTCTCGAACTCTTCCCGGATCGCGTCGTTCTTCGCGTTGAGCTTCGGGTGGTTGATCTTGACGCCGGCGGGAAGGCAGGTCCAGCGGAGAGGATCCTTCTCGAAACGGAATCCCTGATCCTTCGCGATGATGTCGCCGAGTTCCACGTCCTGGCGGCAGTGATCCACGCGGACGCTCGGACGGAGCATCGTGATGATGTTGTGTTTCTCGGAGAGATCGAACGCGTCGAAGACCATCGCCTTCGCCTCGACGGCGTCGCAGGGGTCGAAGCACGGAATCTTCGCGAACATCGCGAAGAACCGGCTGTCCTGCTCGGTCTGGGAGCTGTGCGGGCCCGGATCGTCCGCGCAGATCAGCAGCATTCCGCTTTTGAGGTCGAAGTGCGCCGCGCTCATGAACGGGTCAGCCGCGACATTCAGGCCCACCTGTTTCATGACGGCGCACGACCGTACCCCGGTAAAGGCCGCGCTGACCGCCATCTCGAACGCGACCTTCTCGTTGACGCCCCATTCGACGACGGTTTTTGCGCCCAGTTCGTCGGCGTACCCCGCAATTGCGGGGAGAATTTCCGACGACGGTGTTCCGGGATAAGCCGCCGCGACGAGACACCCGGCCTCGACGACACCCCGGGCGATCGCTTCATTTCCTAACAGAATCGCACGTGTACTCACCGTTTTCGCCACCTCCATCTCGAGAGTCAAGTTGCTTCCTGATCCAATCCGCCATGGGATTATTGCCTCGTATGATCTTGCCGGAAACACCGGCGAAGACGTGTTTCGTCCACCCCTCGGCGACAAGTCTGCCGTCGCTCTTCCGGAGGATGCGGCACCGGAATGAAAGGGATGCGGGGGTCAGCTCGCCGAAGCTCGTGCACACGACGATCTCCTCGTCGTACCGGACGGAATGCTTGTACCGACAGTGCGCCTCAACAACGGGAAGAAGGATCCCTTCCCGTTCCCACACGTCGTACGGACGCCCCAGGACGCGGCAGAGCTCCGTCCGCCCAACCTCGAACCACGTCAGGTAATTCGCGTAATACGCGACGCCCATCTGATCCGTCTCGCCATACCGGACGCGTAAGGTTACCGGAACTTCCCCGTGCAGGAGGCATCCCCCCATTCGCGAAAATACCCGTCATCGTCTGAAATTATATACCATAAGGAGGAAAATTTATATTCATTCCTGAGATGCCGGCCGAAGGTTCCGTTCACTTCTTCGCAGCGGGCGGACACTCCCTGAGATGCGCGCGCATGATGCAATCATCGCGGACGACGCCGAATCCGGCTTCGAGAAACGCACGTTCGCTTGCATCGTCCTCCGCTCCCGGCTGCATCCACACGACCGGTTTCCGCGGGCCGTCCATCGCGCGCAGCGCGTCCAGGACCGCCCCATGTCCCTTCGCCGAAACGAACAGCGCCACGATATCGGGGATAACCGGAAGCTCCCGCAGATCGGCGCAACAGGGCAGCCCGAGGATCTCCCCCCCGGCGTACTGAGGGTTGACCGGAAAAACCCGAAACCCATGTGCGATGCAATATTTCATCACTGCCGACACGGGACGATCCCCCTTCGGCGACGCGCCGACCACGGCGACGGATGACGGGCGGCACACGAGCTCGCGAACGATTTCGTCTTTCGACACAGGTCTCATCCTCTCAATAATCGGTTCGGAACACCCGAAATGGGCGCACAGGATCTCATATCGGCGTTTTCTCCGCGTATTTCGACTCTCGCAGTGGCGACTCCCGCGGGAATTTTGTATAATGGCCGCGGTCGGAGGGCTGGCCGAGTGGTCTATGGCGGTTGACTTGAAATCAATTGTGCTTTCAGCACCAGGGGTTCGAATCCTCTGCCCTCCGCCATCCATCATAATAC
>CAZVUT010000020.1:17854-26648 GCA_964630155.1 uncultured Synergistaceae bacterium | reverse complement strand
AGGATGTCGTACCCGGCCCGGGGGTGATCCCGCAGCAGCTCGAGTTCCGCCTTCCGGAGCAGCGTGGGCTTGCAGAGGATTTCCGAGGGAACGGAAATCTTGCCGAGGTCGTGGATGAACGCCGCCATCCGGATTCCTTCGGTCCGGTCGGCGGGAAGGCCCATTTCGGCGGCGATGGATTCCGCCAGTTCGGCGACCCGCCTCTGATGCCCCGCCGTGTACGGATCGCGGGATTCGACGACCGAGGCCATCGACTGAACCGTTCCGATCAAGGCCTCCCGCAGCAACGCGTTGCTTTTTCTGAGGTCTTCTTCCGCCTGCTTGCGTTCGGTAATGTCCTCGCACGTGCCGTGAAGCTCCAGGTTGAGTCCCCTGATGTCGAACCGAAGGTCGCCCAGGGAGTGGATCCATCGCGTGGTCCCGTCGCTTGCGCGGACGATGCGGTATTCCCTGTCGATGGTCTGTCCGCGAGTCATCGCTTCGTTCAGGATCACGTCGGTCATCATCGCCCGGTCATCGGGGTGGATTCGGGCTATCCATCCGTCCAGAGAACGGTCGTACGCGTCGTCGATCCCGAACAGCTCGTCCATAACATCCGATGTCCTGAAAATCCTCGACGACATGTCCATCGTGAATGTCCCCAGACCCGCGATCCGCTGCGCTTTCAGGAGGTTCCTCTCGCTTTCCCGCAGCTCCTCCTGGCCCCGTCTGCGCACAAGGGCGCCGACGCATGTTTCTCCGAGAAGTTTCAGTTTCGGAATCAGCTCCGTCGGCCATTCCCGTTCGCTCTCCGTCGTGCTGACGGAGATGACGTGATCGATGGCTCCCTCGACGAAGATCGGGATGCCGAGCGACGATTTGATCCCCCACTCGGCATACGTCCGCCTGTCCCTGTCCGCCTCCGCGGGAAGTTCATCGAGCCGCGAAAACGACAGGATCTCCTTCTTTTTGAGCAGCGTGTGGAAAAGCCGGGGAAACATCGTGACGGGAAGCTCCAGCCCGACCGGAACCGACGGCGCGTCTTCCACGGCGGCGAAATGCGTGATCCTCCAGACGCCCTTTTCGGGCAATACCGAAAGCAACGCACAACGGTCGCATCGCATGAATCCGCATATCCGGCGCAAAGCCCGCACGATCTCGGGATCCACCCGCTCCGGCGGGATGTTCACGAACTTCGAGGAGAGATCCGAAATCAACTGCTCGAATTCCAGCTCCCGCTTGTAGACCGCTTCCGATTGCTCCAGCGCAAGGACTCTCCGCTTCAGGGCGGAAATCGTTTCAGGCGGTTCCGGGGTCGTTCCGGATAGATCGCGCATCGTTCGATACCTCTTTTGTCGGAATGGGTGACGCGTATCTGGAACATAAACGGAAGGATGTTCATTTGTATGTTTAACATTTATAATTAGTATACTATTTGAGACGGCAAAAGGGAAGTCCCGGTGACGCGACTCCTTTCCAGCGTCAAAGACGGGGGCGTTTTGTCCGACAGCTCCGCGAATGTCCGGCGTCCGGGCACGAGCGCATTACGGAGGGGGCACGATCCGTTTTCCCTCTTGACTCTGACACGCTGTCAGTGTGGATCATGGCGCCATACCGCGAAATACACGGAAAGAGGGAGCTGCGGATGGTGCGATACAGCAGTCTGGGACAATGGGCGTCAAACGCCGCGTTCATGGCGCAGGCCACGGTGTGGGAAGTGACGAATCCGGCGGACGACGAGACGCAGGGGACGCTGCGCCACGCGGTGCGGAACGCAACGGCGGGAAACAACCTGATCGTCATCGATCCGGACGTTTTCCGGATCGAGCTGACGTCGGTTCTTGTGCTGACAAAAAAACTGTACATCATCGGCCCCTGCGTCATCGCGCAAAAGGGCGCGTCGGGAGAGGGAATCCTCGCAATTTCGCCGGAGGGCGACGTCACGCTGTCGCATATCACCCTGTCCGGGGGGAACGGGGATCCGGGAATCGCCGTCCGGAACGAGGGGCGCCTCGTCATGACGCGGTGCAGCCTGTTGCGGAACAGGGCGGCGTTCGGCGGCGGCTCCGTCTGCAACGAGGGAATCATGACGATGGAAGGGTGCGCGATCGCCTGGAATTCGGGCGACCTCTCGGGAGGGGGAATCCTCAACTACGGGAGCCTCACGTTTACCGGCTGCGTCCTGCAGGAGAACGTGTCGCGCGCCTGCGACGAAGCCGAACCCGTCACGCTTGAAAAAACAGGCATCCCCGGCGACGATTCGCCCCGATTCACGGCGTCCCGCGGGCGGAGAATGACGGCATTGCCGGACATGTCGGCATGAATGCCCGGAAACCCGTCCGGTCAAAGGCGTGCCGGCGTCGGGTTTTCCGTTGAAGTGAAGGTTTTGCGGCGCGCGGCGCGGCAATCTTCAAAAAACAGCTTGACTCTGACACGGTGTCAGGGTGTATCTTTACCCCAGACGATAACGCATCCGGGGACAGGACACGGGCTCTCTTATCGGAAGATGAATCCTGAGGAGGAATGGACGATGGCGAAGGACCAGAAAAAGCAGGAGCAGAAAAAACAGGAACCGAAGAAAGAGAATACCGGCAAGAAAAAGAGCGAACTGAAAGACGAAGAGCTGAAAGGCATCGTCGGCGGCGAGGGAATGTCGGACGGCAAGATCTAGCCGGTTTTTCTCCGAATCATGGACCATACACGAAGGGAGAGGAGCGATCCTCTCCCTTTTGTTTATTTCTGCGCCGGTTTCAGCTCCGGCTCACTGTCGGGCCTGAACGTCCCGGACGAGTCTGTCGATCAGAGTGTACGGGTTCCACTCTTGTATTGCCGCTATTCGGCGTATGTTCGCTTCCGATTCTTGGGCGCACCCGGCGTCACGCGCATATCTCGAACGGATGCTTTCGGCGTGTCGCAACGCCATGTCCTGTTGCGCGGAGATGCGTCCATACAGATTCGGATACGGTTTGGAGACACCGAGCCTTCTTTCGACTTCCCGCTCCGCCTCGCGCGATGTCATGCACTTCATGGTCGGAGTATCCGAATGAAGCAGGATCCAGAATTCGAAACAGGGGGTCGACCAGAAACAACGGATCCTGTCGCGGATTCCCCGGTTCACGACGTCTTGGAACCGGGCGTGTTCGTCCCTGTCGAAAACGCAGACGACCGTATCCTGCGATGTATAGTGTCGCTCTTTCGTGTCTTTTCGAATCGCATCCAGGCGATTGACGGCCGCCTCGTAGATTTGGGACGGCTCCTTTCCGACGTTGACCGGGCACACCTTCAGGTTGTGAACCCGGAAAAACTCTTTCATATCCTCAAAATACGACGCTTCGGTAGCGCCCTCGCAAAAGAGGTACAACCTGGCGAGGCTTCGGTGCGCGGCGCTTCTGCCCTTGCGGTCGCCGCGTCCCGGACGAGTCGTTCCCTTCCGTGTCATGCTTCGGACTCCGCTTCGTTGCACGAGAACGGGGCATCGATCATCGGGACTCCCCCGAACCGCCCGTCAAGGTACCATGCCTCCCATGGGGAGTTCTCCCTCGGAGTCGGCGTGAAATCCCGGAGGGAGTAGAGTTCCGAGGCGCCGCGCTTCTTTTCGACGAACCAGATCTGATCCCGCCTGAAGAGCTTTTCCCGCAGCGGCTCGATGCTGTGGGTCGTGCATACGATCTGCGCCCTGCATGCTCCGCCGTGGAGGGCGTGATACGTGCGGAAGAGATGCTGCAGGAGCAGCGGATGCAGGCTCGACTCCACCTCGTCGATGACGAGAAGCGCGTCCTTCTGCATCGCGTCGCGCGCGACGCCGTAGAGCCCCAAGGCCTGACGCGTTCCGAGCGACTCCTCGGATATTTTGAACGGAACGGGATCGCCCCCATCCTTCGACGAGTGGAAGGTCACGAGTTCGTCGACGTCCAGCTCGGATGGGATCTGGTTTGGAATTCTCGCGTCGGCGCCGTCGTGCCCCCCGGTTTTTGCGGCATACTCCATGAGCGCACGCATCAGCTTCTTATCGTTTTCCGGTATGGATTTTGTTGACTTGATATATTTTAGGTTGCAGATATCCGAATCCACATCGCGCAGAAATCCCACAACGTCTTTTTGAAACGCTTCGTCCGCAAAGAAGGAGAGGCTTCGCGAAAGCGCCGGAGTCATTCCGTTCGACCTTTCCGCAACAGACCCCGAAAAGATGATTCTCAATTTTTTCGAAAACCATTCGTAGACATTCTTACAGGCGCCGGACGCATCGTTCGCTTTGGCGACCTGCGGGAGAAACAGCGTGTTCGCCGGCGTCAGCTCCGTGAGCGCCGTCCGGCTCGCGTGCGACAGTCCGCTTCCGCTTCCGAAGTCGACGGACGGCGTCCGGTCCGCCAGCCGGTGGAAGACCTTCCGTTTCTTGCCCTTCGGGTACTCGTACAGCCACTCCTCGCGAACACGTCGCTCGTCGGCCGAAAAGCCGTAAACGTACACGACGCCGTCAAGAAGAAGCTCCGTCTCGAACTCCGACGGTTCGGACCGGCGTGCGGACGAAAGACGAAAGGGTTCGACGCCTGTCGGCTCTTCGGGGGCGAGACCGCTTCCGCCCGCGGAACGCGTCACGAAATGACGCATGAAAGAAAAGACCCGTACGAGATTCGTCTTACCCGAAGCGTTCGCGCCGTAAAGAATCGCGCTCTTGAGGAATCGCTCTTTCCTGTTCTCACCTTTCAGGGAATTTCCGCGGACTTCCGTTTCGAAGGCGTTTTCGGGATGCATCTTGTCCGCAGCCGCGGCCATCGAGAAGGAAATCCTGTCGTCGAAGGACAGGAAATTCTGAACGTCACAACGAATGAGCATGAGCCTGCGCCTCCTTTCTTCCGGTATCCGAATAGTATTATACCCGTTTTTGCCGAAAATCAACAAAAACGGGTATGAAAACATGAGAAAAACGTATTTTGCCCTGTGTCGGTCCGGGGCGCTCCTTACCGGGCGACAAGTCCTTTCAGGTCCGTCAGGAACCCGTCGACGTTCTCTTCCTTCGTCGCCCACGATGTCACGAGGCGGATTGCGGAGTGCGCCGCGTCCGTTCGCGACCACACGTGGAAGCCGTAGGACTTTCGCAGTTCGGCGATGAGCGTGTCCGGGAAGATCGGGAAGATCTGGTTCGTCGGCGACTGCGTGAGGAATCCGAACCCGAGCGCCGCGACGCCGTTCGCGAGCCGTTCGGCCATCGCGTTGGCGCGTCGTGCGAGGTCGAAGTACAGGCCGTCCTCGAAGAACGCCGCGAACTGCGCGCCGATCAGGCGTCCCTTCGCGAGCAGCGCGCCCCGCTGCTTCATGTGGAACCGGAAGTTCTCCTTCAGCTCCGGCCGCGGGATCACGATCGCCTCGCCGAGCAGCGCGCCGTTCTTCGTGCCGCCGATGTAGAACATGTCCGCGAGGCGGGCGAGGTCCGCGAGCGTCACGTCCGATTCGCGGCTTGTCAGCGCGGAGCCGAGCCGGGCGCCGTCGAGGTAGAGATACAGGCCGTTTTTGCGGCACACGGCCGAAAGCGCTTCGAGATCGGCCTTCCGGTAGATCGTTCCGACCTCCGTCGAGTTCGAGATGAAGACCGCCCGGGGATGGACCATGTGTTCGTCCGTGTGGGCGTCGACGAGCGCCTGAACCTGCTCCGGCTTGATCGTGCCGTCCTTCGTCGGCAGCGCGTGGACCTTGTGCCCCGTCGCCTCGATCGCGCCGGTCTCGTGGACGTAGATGTGCCCGGATTCGACCGCGATGACGGAGTCGTAGGAGCGGAGCATCGAGTTCAGGCAGATCAGGTTCGCCTGCGTTCCGCCCGACACGAAGTGAACGTCGGCGTCCGGCGCGACGAGCGCCGTTCGGATCAGCCCGGCGGCGCGGGCGCAGAGCGTGTCGTTTCCGTATCCGTCCTCCTGGTCCAGGTTCGTCCGGACAAGGACGTCCAGAATACGCGGGTGCGCTCCCTCCGAGTAGTCGTTGAAGAAACTGTACGTGTGCATCTCCTTCATCCTCCCTGCATCGCAGCGTTGCGCGGCGTCGAAACGCGCGTACGGAACAAGTATAGCCCCGGCCGCCGCGATTCGCGCATCCGACCCCGGGTTTCCTCCGGCGCGGAATGTGGCATAATATAAATGTATGCGATTTTTCTACGAGGAGGAACGAATGATGATCACAAACTTTGTCGATGCCCTGAAGGACGAAATCGTCGGGGCCGTTTGCGAATGCGTCCGTATTCCAAGCGTCGCCGGCGAGCCCGGACCGGACGCGCCGTTCGGACCGGGGCCGAAAAAGGCCCTCGACTGGACGCTGGATCTCGCGAAACGCATGGGCTTCCGCACGGGCTCCGTGGACAACATGGCCGGATGGGCCGAGATGGGGGACGGGAAGGAAATGGTCGCCGTCCTGGGACACCTCGATGTCGTGCCCGAAGGCGACGGCTGGACGTATCCCTCGCACGGCGGCGAAATCCACGACGGAAAGATCTACGGCCGCGGCGTGCTCGACGACAAGGGGCCGACGATCGGCGCGCTCTTCGCGATGAAGGCCGTGCAGCAGAGCGGCGTCAAGCTCTCCCGCCGCATCCGCGTGATCTTCGGAACGAACGAGGAACGGGGCAGCGCGTGCATGAAGCGCTACGTCGAGTCGGGGCAGGATCTTCCCGTCGCGGGCTTCACGCCGGACGCCGACTACCCCGTGATATTCGCCGAAAAGGGCGTCCTTGGCCTGGACCTTGAGTCGCAGTTCATGCCGGAAGGGCCGGTTCGCATCGTATCCCTGTCCGGCGGCGTCGCGAAAAACGTCGTAGCGGAGCACGCGACCGTCGAAATCGAGACGGACTCGCACGGCCGCAAGCGCGTCCTCGATGCGGCGCGCGCGTGGAAGGGGCCGGAGAAAAGTTCCGTCACGATCGCCGAGGACGGAACGCGCGTCACGCTCGCGTTTTCCGGCCTTCCCGCCCACGGCAGCACGCCGGAAAAGGGCGTAAACGCGATCCTGTGCCTGTTCGACTTCTGCTCCGGCCTCAATCTGCCGGGCCGGCAGGGGGCCTTCTTCGCCGACGCCGTGCGCCTGATCGGACACGAGACGGACGGAAAGAGCCTCGGGGCCGCGATGCGGGATGATATCTCCGGCGCGCTCACCGTCTGCGTCGGCCTTCTCGCGGGCGACGAGAAAAAAGCCACGTTCACGATCAACATCCGGTACCCGATCTCGAAAAAAATGGCCGACGTGATGGCGCCGATCGAAGCGGCCTTCGGCGCGAGCTGCATCCGCATCGCGGGAACGAGCAACGCGAACCCGCTGCACATCCCGAAGGACTCCGAACTCGTCACCACGCTCCGCCGGGTCTACAGGGAAGAGACCGGCACGGACCCCGAACCGCTCGCCATCGGCGGCGGAACCTACGCCAAGACGATGCCGAACGTCGTGGCCTTCGGCCCGATCCACCCCGGGCAGGACTATGTAATCCACGCGGCCGACGAGTGCTGGTCCGTCGACGACCTGATGGACGCCGTCCGAATGGCCGCGAAGGCCATGATCGAACTGGCGAAGTAACGACTGACTCTCCGGACGCAAAAGAGGGGCGGCCCCGAAAGGGCCGCCCCTCTTCGTTTGCTGCGACTTCCTCCGACGGGAGATTTTCTAGGAAACGAACCGCACGCCCTCGACCGCCGTGATGCCGAGCCCCGGCGCGTCGGGCAGCGTGATGGCGGAGCGTTCGTACGTTGCGCCCCCCGTGACCGGGTCCGCGCTGCACAGAATCGGCGGGTCCATGTCGTAGCGTGTGAAGATCCGCTTCGCGGACGCGAGGTGGCACGCCGCCGTGACGGAGACCTTGCTCTCCATCATCGCGCCGATCATGCACTCCACGCCGGCCGTCTCGGCCATCGCGCAGATCTTGAGCGCCTGGTGGATGCCGCCCGTCTTCATGAGCTTGATGTTGATCAGATCCGCCGCTCGCATCGACAGAATCGTCATCGCGTCGCGCGCGGAGAAGACCGCCTCGTCGGCGAGAATCAGCGTGTCCACCGAGTCCGTCACGGTCTTGAGCCCCTCGAAATCGAATCCCTTCACGGGCTGCTCGACGAGTTCGATGCCGAGCCCCTTGTCCTCCATGAAGCGGATGGCCCGGACGGCCTCCTTCACGGTCCACCCCTGGTTCGCGTCGGCCCGGAGCAGAATCCGTTCGCCAACGGCGTCGCGGATCGCGGTCAGACGCTCCATGTCCTTTCGCAGATCCGTGCCGACCTTGATCTTGAGCGCGTCGTAGCCCTCCGCGACGGCTTCCATGCTGTCGCGCACCATTTCGTCGGGTTCGTTGACGCTGATCGTGTAGTCGGTCGAAATAGCCCGGCCGTCGCCGCCGAGAAGCCGGTAGAGCGGCATCCCGAACTGCTTCGCGCGAAGGTCGTAGAGCGCGATGTCCACGGCCGCCTTCGCCGATCCGTTGTGGACGAGCGAGTTCCCCAGCGTCGTCATGATGTCGTCGAAGTCGTCCATGTCGCGCCCGACGAGCAGGGGCCGGATGCGCTCCCCGATCGCGCCCGCGATGGAGCCGTCCGTGTCGCCGGTGATGACCGCCGTCGGTGGCGCCTCGCCGTACCCCGCGAGGGAGGCGTCCGTATCGACGACCACGATATTCGTAACCACTTCTTTGGCCACCCGGAGAGCGGTCTTGAATGGCTTTTTGAGCGGTATGGCGAGTTTCCCCAGCCGGATGTCCGTAATCTTCATATCGCCGCTCCTAGACCATCATCGAGAGGATCTTCGCCACCATCAGCCCTCCGGCGGTTCCAACGACGTATCCCATCAGCGCCAT
>CAZVUT010000020.1:0-17754 GCA_964630155.1 uncultured Synergistaceae bacterium | reverse complement strand
AGAATGCCCAGAACCGTCGCGATGACGATCGTCATCGTGCTCACGGAGAGGAAGTCGCTCTTTCCGAATATGGCCATGAGCTGCGGCGACACGATGGACGCGAGGAACGACGATACTGCGGCCGCGAGAAGGCCGGAGCCGAGGAGAAGCGTCAGGTCGGCGGTCTCGATCTTGGTGCGCGCGTTGTCCTGGATGTTGGAGAGCATCTCGCCGACTTCGTCGAGCGTCTTCGTGTCGGACTTTGTCCATGCGTTGAACCTGTGCGCGAGCGGCACGGTCGCGAGCAGGAAGATGACCCACAGCGAATAGTTCACGTTATCGACGAGAAGCGTGTAGCCCATCGCCGAGTCGTTGATCCCGAGCGCGCCCTGGATCGCGACCATGTTCGCCGTTCCGCCGATCCAGCTTCCGGCGAGCGCGCCCCAGGTCTTCCACGCCTCGGGCGGGAAGCCGTTCTTCATGAAGGCGAACATGACGACGAACCCGATCATGATCGTGATGGTCGCCGAGAAGAATCCGACGAGCATCCTGGGGCCGAGTTTCATGATCTTGCGGATGTCGCAGCGAAGCAGCATCAGGAAGATCATCGCGGGGATCAGGTTGCCGCGCACGACCCTGTACGTCGCCTTGATATCGTCCGTATTGCCCCAAACGTTGAACGTCGCCATGAGCATGCAGCCGATGTAGAGAATGACGGGCGTCGGAACGTACTTGAAGAAAGCGTTGTCCTTGTACTTCATTTCGATGAATGAAACCACTCCCGCGAAACACGCCAAAAACGCAAGATACGTAAAGCCGCTGGTAATCACAAAGTACCCCTCCCTGTTCCGTACGGATCCCGGCCCCCAGGGGCCGGAAGACAAAAAAATCCGACGAACAGGGGGCGACGTGGCCTCCTTGTTCGCCGGATTTCATCCCCTTGTGTCGGTGAGAGTCCCCTCACACGACCGAAGGACGAAGCAGCGCGCGCTGTTCGGCTATTTGCCGGAGAGTTCCCGGAACTTCTTTACCGCATCCTTGTAGGCCGCGACGATGGCCTTCTGGGACGACCCGTGATACCGGTCCTGGACCTGTGTGACGATCAACGCGTCGTCGCGGATCATGCGTCGCCCGACGAACAGATCCCGGATAAAACGGTTCGTCGCCTCGACGGTGACCGACGCCCCGCAGTCCACGATCTCGCCCGTGGACGGATCCACAACGAGCGAGAGGAAGAACTGGCTGTACTGCAGGGTGATCGGGTTATCGCTCGTGGTCCGCGAGTTGCCGACAATCAGCAGCGAGTCTTCGGAATAATATGGCATAAATCCTACCACCCCCGGCCGGTTTTCGTCCAGAGCCATCATATTCTATATGATAGAAGCATCATGCGGAATATCAAGCGGTCCCCCCTGCCCCGACGATGGCCGTTTACGCCCCCCGCCGATCGGATTTCAGGCGGAGAAACAAACAACCGTTCTTTTTGCTTCTTCATACATAGTTTAATAGAAACAATTGTATTGACAAATTTCCCCGTTGCGCGTATTTTCTTGAGCAACGATTTTCGTGATATTTGCTTTTTTTGTCCCCCGTCGGTTCCCCGAAAGTCACACGCGATGAGAGTCTGGAGACAACTCTCGAGGAGGAGTACGGCATGACCACGCGGCAACGATTCCGGCGTTCTTTCACGGTGCTTTTGTTGGCTTCGGCGATGATCCTCGCGACCGTGACGGCGGACGCCAAGGTCCATTACGTCACGCAGGGGGGCGGGGGAAGCAAGAACGGCACAAGCTGGACGAACGCGTACGACGAAGCGGCCTTCCCCGCAGCGATCCTGAGTGTGGGCGCGGGCGACGAAATCTGGGTCAAGGCCGGAGTCTACCGCCCCGTGATTCCAGCAAACCCCGCAAATGTCACAGTGGACGAACAGGGAAAATCCTTCGTCCTCAAAGACGGCGTGGCGCTCTACGGCGGATTCGCGGGGAACGAAACGTCGAGCGCCGACCGGAACCCGACTGCGAACGTCACGGTTTTGACGGGGGATCTCGCGAACGACGATACGCACGACATAAACGGCGTCACTGTGAACGCCGCGAACATCATCGGCGACAACAGCCTGTGTGTCGTCGTCGGAAACGGCGTCACGGCTGCGACGGTTCTCGACGGCTTCACGATCACAGCCGGGAAAAACGCCACCGGCGGCGGCGGGATGTTCAATAACAACAGCAGCCCGATCGTCGAGAACTGCGCTTTCTCGGGAAACGCTGCCGAAAACGGCGGGGGGATGTACAACACCAACAGCGACCCGACTGTGACGAACTGCGGCTTCTCGGGAAACGCCGCAACCAAATGGGGCGGCGGAATGTTCAACAACGTCGGCAGTCCGACCGTGACGAACTGCACCTTCTCGGGGAACAGCGCGAAACAAACAGGCGGCGGAATGTACAACGTAAACGGAAGTTCTCCGGTCGTGACGGATTGCGCCTTCTCCCGGAACTCTGCCTATTTCTGCGGCGGGATGCACAACGAGACAAACAGCAGTCCGACCGTGACGAACTGCACGTTCTCAGGGAACATGGCCCACTCCGACGGCGGCGGAATGTATAACTTTATCAACAGCAACTCACTTGTGACGAACTGCATCTTCTCGGGGAACTCCGCCGGCTACGGAGGCGGCGGATTGTGCAATCACCACAGCAATCCGACCGTGACGAACTGCACCTTCTCGGGGAACTCCGCTGCTACAGGCGGCGGAATGTGCAACCGTAGTAATAGCCAATCTCTTGTGACGAACTGCATCTTCTGGGACGGCTCGGGCGGTGAAGTTTACAATAACGACGACGAATCCACTCCCATCATATCCTCCTGCGTCGTCTCGGGCGACGATGTCGGAGAGGGAACGATCTCGTCGGACATCATCTCCGCCGACCCTCTTCTCGGGCCCCTCGCCGACAACGGCGGCCCGACGAAGACGCACGCGCTCACCTTCGGCAGTCCCGCAATCGACAAGGGGGCGACAATCCCGACAATCAGTTGTGACCAGCGCGGCGTCGCGCGGCCGCAAGGATCCGCCTTCGACATCGGCGCGTACGAATCCTGGGAGAAACAAATCCTGACCGTCAATACAATCGGAAACGGCTCCGTGACGCGCGACCCCTCGGGCGACATCGTCGGGACGACAGGAAAGTGCTGGAGCTACGACAAGGACGCGCCTGTCGCGCTGACCGCCGTCGATGGATCCCGCGACTGGTTCGTGACGTGGAGCGGGGACGCGTCGGGAACCGACCCGACCGCGAGCGTCACGATGAGTTGCGATCACGCCGTCGAAGCCGTCTTCGACCCCGTGTGGATCATCACGGTCTCGGCCGGACCCGGCGGCGACATCACTGCGTCGGGCGATGTGGCGGGAGCGACCGAAGTCAAGGTCCGCAACGGCGCCGACAAAACCTTCACCGTGACCCCGGACGCGGGATATTCCATCGGTCCGGTCCGCGTCGACGGCGGCATCATCCTCCTCGGCGCGGGGTCGAAATACACGTTCACGAACGTCACCGAGGATCACACGCTCGAGGCGACATTCATCGCGAATCCGACGCCGACGCTGACGCCGATCCCGAGCGTGACGCCGACGCTGACGCCGATCCCGAGCGCGACGCCGACGCCGATCCCGACCGCGGCCCCCACGACAAACCCGACATCGGCTCCGACCGCAACTCCGACGGTGACGCCGACGCCCCTCCCGACGCCGGATCCGCGAATCCCGTTGCCCACCGTGACGCTCACGATCACGCTCTACGCGGGCGGCACGATCGTCGCAGGGCCGTTCGACATCACCGACCCGACGACGCTCTCGGCCCTCCTTTCATCGCAGACGCTCCTCGCGCAGCTCCTTGCGACCGATCCGTCGGCGATCCTGTCGGGAACCTACAACATGGACCTCATCCGGTTCTTCTCACTCGTAGCGGACCTTGATCCCGGAATCCTCGACTTCACGATCCTGTTCGAGGTGACGGTCGAGGGCGTCCCGGCCGGATACCGGGCGCAGGTCTTCGTACTGACGCGGACGTTCGACTCGAAGGGCAACCCGACGGGGTACTCGGTCGTTCCGCGCGACGAAGGCGCGAACGTCTTCCGGAAGAAAAGCGGCGCGAGGGGATGGACGGAAACCTGGCGCGTCACGATCCGCGACGGCGGCGTGACCGACGGCGACGCGAAATTGAACGGCTCCGTCGCGCCGCAGATCGCGGCGGTCGTTGTGGTCTTTCCGATGGCGACCCCGACCGTGACGATGACGCCGACTCCTGGGGACAGGGGCAGCGGCGGCGGGTGCTCGATCCCCGAAAGCGGCGGCGCGGCCCTCGCTGCGATCCTGCTCCTCGCGCCCGTGGTCCTGCTGCGGCGGCGATAGTCCCGCACGGAATACCGGGGCGGGAAGCCGTCTTTTTTCCGGTTTCGCCCGGAACGAAAAACTGGAAGCGTCAGGTCGGCTTTCTTCCGACCCGACGCTTCTTTTTTCGGACAGAATCTTCATGCATCGGTCCCGGACGCGTGCGAAACGTCACGAATACGCCGCCGCGCCCGTCCGGACGCATCCGCATTCCTTCCCGCCGGAATCAAGTCGATTTTTCCGGGTTGACGCGAATCTTTTCATGGGGTACATTTCTCGCAGGATTTAATGGTCGACCGGTCGACCAAAAAGCAGGGGAAGAGGGAAAAGGCGAATGCCGCACGAAAACGGTCACCTTGCGGACGTCAGGGAAAATCTGAAGGATATCGCAATCGACTACATACGCGAACGGATTTTCGAGCAACGGACCCTGCGGTGCGGCGAGCAGGTCAACGAGAGGGAGCTTTCCCGGACGCTCGGCCTGAGCCGCGCGCCGATCCGCGAGGCCCTCAAGGAGCTCGAGGAACAGGGGCTGATCGTTTCCGTCAAGTACAAGGGGTGGTTCGTGGCGGACTTCCGGGAGGAGGACATTCTGGAGATCAACCGGCTCCGCACGCTCCTGGAGCACAACATCCTCGAAGCCGTCGTCGCCGCCGGGGGCCCGAACGACGAGGAGCTGCGCCTCGCCGCGTCGATCAATGCGGAACTCGAGCAAATCGTCGAAAGTCAGGATCCCGGCGACAGAAAGATGTTCGAGTTCGTCGAGAAGGAAATGGCCTTTCACGAATATCTCTGTTCCCTCGCGACGGGCGACTGCTTCTGGACGAAAAAGATCCTCCGGAATTTCTCGTACCAGATACGGTGCTACCTCGACAGGAGTCTCTATCTGAAAAGCCGGATGCGGTCCAGCGTCGCGTCCCATTATCTGCTTCTCGAGTCCCTGAAGAAACGCGACGTCGCGATTCTGCGCGAGTACCTCTTCCGGCGAATGGAAAATTCTTCGCGCTTTCTCCAGAAGACGGAGAGCGAAAAGTCGGGGATGCGTCCGGAAACCGGCGGCGAAACGTAATCCCGGGGAGAGAATCTACGGGGGCCAGGAAGGACCGCGTCTGACGGATGTGCGTCTCGAGTATGCCCGGACGGCCCGGCGCGGTATCACGCGAGAGGGGCTGCCGAACCAGGGGGGGTTGTATGTGTTCCGGTATATGATTCGAAGGATTGTTTTTCTCATCCCTGTTATCCTGAGCGTCATGATCATTATCTTCACGATTTTGTATTTCACTCCCGGAGATCCGGCGCAGGTCGCGCTCGGACAGGAGGCGAACCCGGAGACCATCGCGGCCTTTCACGCGAAGCACGGGCTCGACGCATCCTTCCCGGTGCAACTGGGGCGGTATCTCTACAAGGCCGTCTTCGAGGGCGACCTCGGGTATTCCTACGTCATGAAGAGCCAGGTTTCAGCGGAATTGTCCACGCGCATTCCGGTGACCATCAGGCTCGCGTTCTGGGCCGTCGTCATCAGCACGCTGATCGGCATTCCTCTTGGCGTCATCTGCGCGATCCGGCAGTATTCGCTGCTGGACAGCCTGACCACGCTCGTGACGCTTCTGGGCGTTTCGATGCCGACGTTCTGGACGGGCATCCTGCTGATCATCGCGTTTTCCGTGCATCTCGGCTGGCTGCCGTCGATGGGTTTCGACACCGTCGGCGAAATGGTCCTTCCCATCGTGACGCTGTCCGGCTCGTCCGTGGCGGTCATCGCCCGAACGACAAGGGCGAGCATGCTGGAGGTCATCGGTTCGGACTACATCCGCACCGCGCGCGCCAAGGGGCAGCGGGAGAGCGTCGTGATCCTGCGCCACGCGCTGCCGAACGCCATGATCCCGATTCTCACGATCATCAGCATGCAGTTCGGAATGCTCCTCGGCGGCTCGATCGTCACGGAGGCGATCTTCTCGATCTCCGGCGTCGGACGGCTGATGCTGGAGGCCATCAACATGCGCGACTATCCCATCATCCAGGGCGGGACGCTCTTCATTTCCGTGGCGTTCTGCCTCATCAACCTGGCGGTCGATATCCTGTACGCGTTCATCGACCCCCGGATCCACGTGAAGTAGGGGGAGGGACCGAAAATGCCCGCCAACAACTCGATGCTGAAGTACACGCTGATCCGGCTTCGGCGGAACTACCTCGCCGTTCTCGGATTCATCATCCTGTTCGTGCTGATCGGTTCCGCGATCTTCGCGGAGCGGATTTCCCCGTTCGGATACGCCGATCAGGATTACATGATGATCCGTCAACCCCCGTCGGCCCAGCATCTTCTCGGCACGGATCAGTTCGGGCGCGACGTGTTGAGCCGCCTGATCTACGGCTCGCGGATCTCGCTTCAGGTCGGCCTGATCGCCGTCTCGATCTCCCTGATCGTGGGCGGCGCGATCGGCGCGATCGGCGGCTATTTCGGCGGCCGGACGGACAGCGTCCTGATGCGGATCATGGACGTCCAGCTCGCGATCCCCACGATCCTTCTCGCGATCGTGATCTCCTCGGCCCTCGGGCCCGGCCTCGTCAACCTGATGGTGGCCGTGGGCATCACGTCGATCCCGCGGTTCGCGCGGCTCATGCGGGCTTCGGTGCTTTCGATCAAGGGCATGGAGTTCATCGAGGCGGCCCGCGCGATGGGCGCGAGCCACATGCGCATCATCCTGCTGTACATATTGCCGAACTGCGCCGCGCCGCTGATCGTCCAGTCGACGCTGAGCGTGGCCAACGCGATCCTGTTCGCGGCGACCCTGAGCTTCCTGGGGCTCGGCATCCAGCCGCCCTTTCCCGAATGGGGAGGGATGCTCTCGGATGCGAGGCCGTATATCCGGGACAGCGCGTACCTGAGCATTTTCCCCGGGCTGGCGATCATGATCACCATCGTGGCCCTGAACTGCATCGGCGACGGCCTCCGGGACGCGCTCGATCCCAAGCAGAAGCGGTAGGCGATCCGTATGACATCAAGAGATACATCCATCCTTCTCGATATTCGCGACCTGTCCGTCCGCTTCAACACCGATTCGGGCGTCGTTCATGCGGTCAATCACTTGAATCTGTCCCTCCACAGGGGAAAGGCGCTCGGTTTCGTCGGCGAAACCGGCGCGGGCAAGACGACAACCGCGCTTGCCATCCTCCGGCTCATCCAGAGCCCTCCGGGGGAGATCACGAGCGGCGAAATCCTCTTCGAGGGGCACGACATCATGAAGATGACGGAGGCCGAGAAGCGGCACATACGCGGCAACCGGATCGCCATGATCTTCCAGGACCCGATGACGTCGCTCAACCCGATCATGACTGTCGAGGAGCAGATCACCGAGATGATCTCCCTCCACTCGAACCTGATGGGAAACGAAATCAGCAAACGCGCCCGGGAGATGCTCGCACTCGTCGGGATCCGCCCGGAGCGCGCGAAGGACTACCCGCACCAGTTTTCCGGAGGGATGCGCCAGCGCGTCGGCATCGCGATCGCCCTTGCCTGCGAACCCGCCCTCCTGATCGCCGACGAGCCGACGACCGCGCTCGACGTGACGATCCAGGCGCAGGTTCTCGAACTCATCAAGGACCTCCAGTCCGTGGTCAAGACGTCGCTGCTTCTGATCACGCACGACCTCGGGATCGTGGCCGAGATCTGCCAGGACGTCGCGATCATGTATGCGGGGCGTCTCGTGGAGTATTCGGATATCCGCAGCCTCTACGGCAAACCGATGCACCCGTACACGCAGGGATTGTTCAACGCGGTGCCGAACCTCGACAGCCCGCTCGGCGGTAAGCTCGCCGTCATTCCGGGGCTTCCACCCGACCCGACGGATCTTCCGAAGGGGTGCTCCTTCTCGCCGCGCTGCCCGTACGCGCAGGCCGTCTGCCATGAGAAGGCGTGCGGCATGCGCGAGGTCGCGCCGAACCATTTCGTGGACTGCTACTTCCCGCTGGGCGTCGAAGGAGGACAACGAGCATGAGCGAACGGACCGGAAACGCCGATGCCCTTCTCGACATCAGGCGCCTCAAAAAGTATTTCAACGTCCGCAAGGGACTCCTGCATGCCGTGGACGACGTATCGCTGACGATCCACAAGGGGAAGACGCTCGGCCTTGTCGGGGAGTCCGGATGCGGCAAGTCGACGCTCGGACGGGTCGTCATCGGCCTGATCGAGGCCACGGCCGGCGAGGTCTTCTTTCACGGCTCGGATACGCTGAAGTTCACGGCCGAACAGCGGAGCGTCTTCCGGACGCAGGCGCAGATCGTCTTCCAGGATCCCTTTTCGTCCCTGAACCCGCGGATGTCCGTTGCGCAGCAGATCGCGGAGCCGCTGCTGATCAACAAGGCGTGCCGGAACAAACAGGAGATCGACGCGAAAGTGAAGGAGCTCATGGACACGGTCGGTCTGGCCGAACGCATCGCGACGTCTTTCCCGCACGAACTCGACGGGGGGCGGCGGCAACGCATCGGCGTGGCGCGGGCGCTCGCGCTCGATCCGGAGTTCATCGTCCTCGACGAACCCGTGTCGGCGCTCGACGTGTGCATCCAGGCCCAGATCCTCAACCTGCTCCAGGAGCTGAAGAAGGAACGCGGCTACACGTACCTGTTCATCTCGCACAACCTGAGCGTCGTGCGATACGTCTCCGACGAGGTGGTGGTCATGTATCTCGGGCAGGTCGTGGAAAAGGCCGACAACGTCGCGCTGTTCGAGAATCCGATCCACCCCTACACGCAGGCGCTGCTTTCGGCCGTCCCGGTCGCGAGGCTCGACGCGAAGAAGGAGCGGATCCTGCTCGAAGGCGACGTTCCGAGCCCGATCGATCCCGCGCCGGGGTGCCGGTTCGCGGGCCGCTGCGCGTATCGCCAGGACGTCTGCCTGCAGGACAATCCGACCCTGTCGGAGATCGAGCCGGGGCATTTCGTCTCGTGCCATTTCGCGGGGTACCTGAAACGACACGAGTAGCGATGGGCAGCATCCGCAGGCCGGAATCCGGGGAGGGCGCCGAACAGCTTCGCTGGTTTTGCGGCGTTCCGATCGCGACGAACGCGCTCATCCTGAAGGATCTCGCGTGGACGCTCGCGATCCTGGCGGGGAGCACGGTCGCGTTCGTGATGCTCGTGCAGCTTGTCGCCGGCGGGCCGGTCGGCGGGGCGCAGCTCCGCGTCGCCGCGACGCCGGCATGCTACGCAACCGGTTTCGTTGTGGCGGCCTTTGCGATCGTCGCGATTCCGCTCTTCGGGAACCACTACGTCGTTCTGTACCGCTTCTTTCCGGACTCGGTCTACTGCGAGAGCATGCGGGGACGCTTCTTTTCGTTCCGGAACGCGTTGCACCGCCGCGCCTTTCCGGTCGAGCCGATGACGCGGCCGGGACGGAGTACGACGAAGGTCGTTCCGTGGGAACGGGTATTCGGTTTCGAGGCGGACGCGCGGCTCCGCGTGATCGTTCTCGGAGGCGCGAAGGGGACGCTGATGCGGGTCTATTGTCCCGACGGGGAGACGTACGAACGGGCGCTGGGCTGCATCGGAGAACGGACGGCGGGCGCGCGTCTTGCGGCTGCAGGGAGGAGAACGACATGAACGAATCGCTTGCGACACTGGTGCAACGGAAGGCCGACGAGGTCATTCAGTGGAGACATCGGATTCACGAGAATCCGGAACTCAGCTTCCACGAGACGGAAACATCCGCCCTGATCGAGGAGAAGCTGCGCGCCTTCGGGGTGGACGTGGTCCGCAGGATCGGCAAAAGCCAAACGGGAATCTGCGCCGAACTCTACGGAACCGCGGACGGGCCGAAGCGCTGCATCGGCATCCGCGCCGACATCGACGCCCTGCCGATCCGGGAGCAGTCGGGCGTTCCGTACGCCTCGAAAAAGGACGGCGTCTTCCACGGCTGCGGGCACGACTCGCACGCGGCCATCCTGCTCGGAACCGCATGGCTTCTGAGCGACCTGCGCGATACGTTTTCGGGCTGCGTGAAGTTCTTCTTCCAGCACGCGGAGGAGGAGCTTGGCGGGGGACGGGAGTTCATGGAGGCGGGCGTCATGGAGAACCCGCACGTCGACGGCGTTATGGCGCTTCACGCGCTTCCGGACATTTATGTCGGCGAGATCGGCGTCCGGGACGACTTCATGACCGCGGGCGTCGACCTCCTGAAGGTGACGGTCGAGGGCAAGCAGGCGCACGGCGGCTATCCGCACTACGGCGTGGACACGATCCTGGCCGCGTCGACCATCGTCACGACGCTTCAGAGCCTGGGATCGAGGGAACTCGCGCCGACCGACTGCGCCTTCGTGACGTTCGGCCGCATCGAGGGGGGCATCTCGAACTCCTATATCGGCGGCCCGGTCGTCCTCGAAGGGTGCATCCGCTACCTCCGAACGACGACGCAGGAACTCTTCCACCGCCGCGTGCGCGAGATCGCGACGGGCGTCGGAACGGCGCTCAAGGCGAACGTCACCGTCGAGATCACCCCGGAAATGATCCCGACGTGCGTCGATACAACGTGGGTGGACCGCATCCGAAGGGTCTGCCGGGATATCGCCTCCGTCGAACGCGTCATCGACCTGCCTTCTCCGGCGATGGGAGGTGAAGACTACGCGTATTACCTGGAGAAGGCGCCGGGAACCCTGTTCCGCCTCGGGGTCCGGACGCCGGGAGGGCCGCACTGTCCGACGCATTCGATCAACTTCTATGTGGACGACCGGGCCGTTCCGATAGGCATGGAGGTTCTCGCCGCCGCCGCGCTCGACGCGCTCGAGCGGGACTGAAGACCGTGAAACGCCGGAGATTCCGCCGTATCGGATTCTGTATGGAACCGCGCATCAGTATGGAACCCTATTTCAAGGAGTGATTGATTATGAGGAGAAAATCGTTCGTACTGCTGTTTGTGGCGACAACGCTTCTGTTCGTCGCGGCCGCCGGATTCGCCAAGAATATGGAGACCTTCACGCTTGGCCTTCCGGGAGACGCGAAGACGCTCGATCCGCACCAGGCTGTGGACACCCTGTCCTTCATCGTCACGAAGCAGATCAACGAACCGCTCGTGACGGTCGACGGCAAGACGAAGCAGCTCGTTCCCGTCCTGGCAGAGCGCTGGGAGATCCTGGATCCCCAGACGTACAAGTTTTACCTGAAAAAGGGCGTCAAGTTCCATAACGGCGAGGAGCTGACCGCGGAAGACGTCGTCTTCTCGCTGAAGCGCGCCGCGTCGAAGGATTCCCTGTATGCCAAGTCCAAGGGCAAGTACATCGACACCGAGGGCTTCCAGATCATCGACAAGTACACGCTGATCGTCAAGACGCACGGTCCCGTTGGCGGATGGCTGGATTCCATGAAGCACCCCTACGCGAGCATCTTCAGCAAGAAGGCCGTTGAGAGCGCCGGGGCGGAATACTTCCGGAACCCGGTCGGAACGGGCGCCTTCAAGTTCAAGAGCTGGGTCAAGGGCGAGCGCCTGGAGCTTGTCGCGTTCGACGACTATCACGGCAAGAAGCCCGCGTTCAAGAACCTCAACATCCTCGTCCTGCCGGACGACAGCAGCCGGGTCATCGCGCTGGAAACCGGAAAGGTCGACATGGTCTACGCGCTGCCGCCGACCGATTTCGACCGGCTGAACGCGTCGGCCAACGTCAAGGCCTTCAAGGCGCCCGGACTCGGCCTGATCTACCTCGGAATGAACACGCAGAAGAAGCCGCTCGACGATCCGCGCGTGCGGCAAGCCATCGACTACGCCATCAACAAGGAAGCCTATGACGCCATCGTGTACCAGAAGAAGTCGGCGCAGCCCGCAGGGCCGCTCGTTCCCGCGAGCACCTTCTCGCCGAAGAGCGCCAAACCCTATCCGTACGACGTCGCAAAGGCGAAGGCGCTTCTGGCCGAGGCGGGATACGCGAACGGGATGACCCTGAACCTCTGGATCAGCAACTTCCAGGACCGCGTGAACGGCGCGACCGTCATTCAGTCGATGCTCGCCCAGGCCGGGATCAAGGTCAACATCCAGGTGTTCGAATCCGGCGTGTTCGACACGAAGGTGAAGGCGAACGAACAGGACATGATCATCAGCACCTGGGGCATGCAGACGAACCGCGACGCGGGCCAGTTCTGGCTCTCCCTGTTCCATTCCGCGAGCATCGGCTCGACGAACTGGACCGTGCTCAAGGACAAGGAAGTCGACGAGGGGCTCGACCTGGTCAACTCGACCGTCGACGAGGCGAAGCGGACCGAACTGTTCCAGAAGATCTGGGATCGGCTCGACACGCTGCACCCGTTCGTCTCGCTCGCGGTGCCGAACGAACTGTACGGCGCGAGGAAGGATCTTGTCGGCCTCGAAGAGTTCTTCGACGGCCGCCTGAACTACCTCGGCAATCTCACGCTGAAGGACTGAGCTTCGTTTCCGGGTCATGGGGAGCGTCGCTCCCCATGACTTTTTATACAAAGGCGGTGACGTTTGTGGCATCGGACATTCTCCAAAAGGCGCAGGAAATCCAGGACTACGTCGTTCGGGTGAAGCGGGAGATTCACGCGCGCCCCGAACTCGGCATGAAGGAGCACGCGACGACGGCCCTCGTGAAATCGGAACTGACGGACATGGGAATCGAAATGGTCCCGCTGGCGTCGGACGTCGGCGTTCTGGGGATCATCCGGGGCGAAGGCGCGCGGCCGGGGACCGTTTCGGCGCTTCGGGCCGACATGGATGCGCTCCCGATTCAGGAGACGGCGGACGTTCCGGACCGGTCGACCGTTCCCGGCGTGATGCACGCCTGCGGGCACGACTGCCACACGGCGATGCTCCTCGGAGCGGCGAAGATCCTCTCGTCCGTGAAGGACCGTTTTTCGGGCGTCGCGAAGCTGATCTTCCAGCCCGCCGAAGAGACGCTTGACGGCTCCGCGCACATGATCGGCCTGGGCGTCCTCGAAGACCCGGAAGTCCGGTGCATCTTCGGACTTCACGGCCACTCGTCGTACGACGTGGGACAGATCGCCCTCCGCAGCGGGCCGTACATGGCGTCGTCGGACTTCTTCACGGTCCGGATGACCGGCGTCGCCGGACACGGGGCCTACCCGCACCGCACGGGCTGCGATCCTGTGATGGCCGCCTCGAACGCGGTCATGGCGATCCAGAGCATCGTCACGCAGCAGATCGACGCGCTCGACAACGTCGTGATCTCCGTCTGCCAGATCAACGGCGGAACGGCGAAGAACATCATTCCGGAAACGGTCGAGTTCGCGGGCTCCGTGCGATGCCAGAGCGCGGACACAAGAAAGACGATCGAAGATCGCATCCGGCGCATCTCGGAAAACGTGGCGTTAACGTACGGATGTACGTCCGCCCTCGCCTACCGCTACGGCGTCCCCCCGCTCGCGAACTCGCCGGAGCTGACCGAGTGGGTCCGCGAAAGCGCGCGGAAGCTCGTCGGCGCCGAAAATGTCCGGGAGATCGGCGCGGCGGCGATGGGATCGGAGGACTTCTCGCGCTACCTCGACATCGTCCCCAAGGGCGTCTTCGCGCGTCTCGGCATCAATGTCCCGGGACGCCCCAGGCCCGTGTTCCACAACGGCGATTTCGTCTTCTCCGAGGATGCGCTCCCGTACGGAACCGCCCTGTTCGCGCAATTCGTCCTCGACGTCAACGTATAGGCGCATATCGAAGGAGGCTTTCCCCAATGGCAATGACCCACAGACAGCGCATCGAGGCCGTTCTGGCCTTCCGTGAAACGGACCGCATCCCGTACAGCATGTGGATGCACTTCCCGAACCGCGACAGAAGCCCGCGCAGGCTGGCCGAACTCAGCCTGGAGCTTCAGCGGCGCTTTGATCTCGACTTCATCAAGTTCATGCCGTTCGGCCTCTACACCACGGTCGACTACGGGATCGACCTCGACGTCTTCCAGGGATTCAACACCCCGCCCGTCGCGCACAAGCCCCTGGTTGAAAGGGTCGAGGACTGGGACGCGATTCCCTTCAGGTCCGGCGTCGAAGGCGAATACGCGATCGTCCTCGAGGCGCAGCGGATCCTTTCCACGATGACGGAGGAGCGCGTTCCGTTCCTCCAGACCGTCTTCAGCCCGATGACGACCGCGGCGAAGATGTGCAGCCCCGAAGTGCTCGTGAAGCACATCGCGCGGGATCCCGTCCGGGTGCATCGCGTGCTCGAAATGATCACGGCCGCGACGCTCCAGTTCGTGAAGGCGTCCCTGTCGCTCGGCGCGGACGGCCTCTATTTCGCGACGCAGATGTCCACGACGGACGTGATCGATCGCGCGACGCACGAGGCGTTCGTGAAGCACTACGACCTTCAGATCCTGAACGCGGTCCGGGGCGCGACGTGGTTCAACGTGCTGCATATCCACGGCGCGAACGCGATGCTTCGCGACATGCAGGACTACCCCGTCCAGGCGATGAGCTGGCACGACCGGGACGACGGCCCCTCGATGGACGAGGTGCGAACCTTCAGCAACAAGGTCTTCATCGGCGGCATGAGCTGGGGGAAGAACTGGCTCGGCAAGACGGATGAAGATGTCGTCGCCGAGGTCCGCGAGGTCGCCGCGCGCCAGGGCGGCAAGGAGATCATCCTCGGACCGGGCTGCATCATCGACCCGGCGACGCCCCCGGAACGGCTGGAACTGGTTCACAAAACCGTCCTCGAACTCGCGCGGGGGTAACGGCCGCTCTGAATTTTCCCATCGACGCACGAAGCGGGAGAGCCGGAAGCATTCGGCTCTCCCGCTTTTTTCCAGGGCCGTTGCACTATCCGGACAGAGCGCGTATACTCGATTTGTAAGGAAAGTAAGGATTTCCTTGAATATGAGAGGGCGTGATGACGATGGAACTCGCAAAGATCACATCGAAGGGGCAGGTCACCATTCCCGTCGATATCCGCAGGAAACTCGGCGTCAGGGAGGGCGACAAACTCCTGTTTGTCGAGGAGGCCGGAAAGGTGTATATCCTCAATTCTTCGATGGAGGCTCTGAAAGAAGCCCAGGCCGCTTTCGCCGGAGAAGCGGAACGAGCCGGACTGAAAAACGAGGATGATGTCGTCGCCATGATGAAGGAATTCCGGAGGGAAAGAGCGGAGCGATAGCATGAGAATCATGCTGGATACCAACGTGATCGTCTCCCTGCTCCTCTTCCCGAACCGGCGCATGAACGCCATGATGGAATATATCCTCGCGGAGCATGAGCTCGTGCTGTCTTCATTCGTCGTGGACGAGTTGAAAGACGTCGTGCGCCGAAAATTTCCGGCAAGGGAACATGACGTCGATACATTCCTGCTGAAAATGAGTTACGACCTCGTATACACCCCGGAGATAAGAGACAGCGTATTGTTCCACATCCGTGACGAAAAGGACTACCCCGTCCTCTATACGGCGATCATCGAGGATATCGATATTCTCGTCACCGGAGACGGAGACTTCGCCGACATTGAAATCGATCGGCCGGAGATACTGACTCCCGCCGGCTTTATTGCGAGGCATCTCCGGAGAGAACCGGGAATGCCGCCTTTGGAACGTCCTTCGGAGAACACGCCGGCCTGAACGCGACGCCGCCTCGCAATCGGACCGGCGCGCGGAGACGACAACGCGGCGGGGAATCTCCGTTTCCGTCCGGAAACGAACATTCCCCGCCGCGACGTTTCCATGTAACGGACTACGGTTTCCCGGCTCCCGTCTCTCTCTTCTTTCGGACAAGCGCAAAAGCGCATCCGCCGACGAAGAACGTTCCGATGCCGAAGAGTCCCATCGGCGACAGCGCGATTCCGGGCAGTCCCCATGTGATCTTCATGTCCGCCCCTTCGAAGTGGATGATGACGCCCATCCCCGTGTTGGACACGTGTGTCAGGTTCAGGATCGCCATCTCTCCGGGGCCGATCGCGCTCGTGTCGTCGGTCCTCAGCAAAGGCGCGGCCGGGTCTCCGGCGATCGGGCGAAGGCCGTCGGAACCGCCCCTGAGGCGAACGACGTCCGTTCCGAAGTTCGCGACCGCGAGCAAAAAGTCCCCTGCCTTCGGCGCGGGCGAGAGTTCGGGCACGACGATCCGGCCCGAAAGGGACGTCGTCTCGCCGAGCTGCTTCGATCCGGCGAAGCCCTTCTTCGGGTCGTAGACGGCGAAGGCGACGCGCGTTCCCCGGTCGAGACGGATGATGTCGATGGGCAGGCTCAGCTTCTCGCCCGCGTTGTCGGCGGAGATCGCGCCCGAAAGGATCCGGTCGCTCTTTCCGGCGAAGTCCCATCGGATGCGCCAGGACGCCTTCTCTTTCGTGGACTTAATCTGTTCGTGGTCGAGCCCGGTTATGCCCGCCGGCGCGTATGCCTTCGGAACGCCGCCGCAGCCGCAGTTGCATCCGAGGTCGAGAGCCGCGTCGATGGATCCGCTCGGCCCCGGCGAGCGGATCAGCAGGCGGTCCGTATAGCCGCGGTCGTTGAACGTCACTTCGGGAAAGCCCTTCAACGACGCGCGGATCGCGTCGGCCGACGCGGTGATCCGGACGTTTCTGCCGCTGGTCTTGAACGCGAGAACATCCGGCGACGAAACGAGCGGATCGAACCCCGGGACCTTCTTCGGCGCCGGTTTCGACGCGGCTTCGGCCGGAGAGAGCGCCAAAAGCGCCAGCAGCAGCGCGAGAACGATTCCCCGCAGCACACGGGTGCGACGTATGCCGGTGTTTCGATTTTGCATCACGAATGGTTCCATTCGATCAATCCTCCAAAAAAAAAGTCCCCCGCGGCCCGCCGGGGGTCACGGAACGAATGTGCGTCCGACAGCGCCGTCCGCGATGCACGCACTCCGTGCGTGGTCGCGCCGCTTTGTCACGAAAACGTTCCCGCCATGGGCCGACACCTCTTTTCGGATGATTCCGAATACGTCTTCCCGATCGCGGATTATATCACATGCCCGATGCCGCGACGCGCCGCACAAAAAGGCCGGAAGCGGCATGAAACGCCCGCCTCCGGCCCGTTCTCCCGCGTATGTTTACGTCCGTCGCCGCACGAAGAGCGGCAGCAGGAAGAGCGGCAGCAGGAAGAGCGCGAGGAGCGGAGAGAACCCGGCCGAACATCCGAGTCCGCTGCCTTTGTCGCCCTGCGTCGGCGCGGGATCCTCGCCGAGAAGCGGCACGCCGAAGAGTCCCTCGAAGCTCTTCACGGTCACGAAGCCGTCGACCGCTCCGTCCATGTCGAATGACCCGCCGTCGACGAAGACGCTCTCGAGCAGCAGCGTATCACCATCGCGACGCGCACGCTTCGCGGAAACAACCGCGTCGTCAACATTCCACGCGGCAGACCAGCCGTTCTCCTCGCGGTTCCACGCCATCAGGAGCCAGCAGTAGAAGACGTCGTTCTCCAGCGCGAACTCCGACTCCAGCCCGATCGTCA